>JAEWAC010000067.1 GCA_023391895.1 Bacteroidota bacterium | reverse complement strand
CCTGGAAGTCGATTTTATTATCCGCATGGGCACCACCGTTTAAAATGTTCATCATGGGTACCGGCAGTGTTTTGGCGTTGGTGCCGCCGATGTAGCGGTACAGGGGCAGGGAGGCTTCTTCTGCGGCCGCTTTGGCGACGGCCATACTTACGGCCAGCAATGCATTGGCGCCGAGCTTGCCTTTATTTTCCGTGCCATCCAGCTCAATCATCAGCTGATCAATACCGGTTTGGTCGGCAACGTCATAGCCTACCAGTTCCGGTGCAATGGTTTTATTGACGTTTTCTACGGCTTTCAGTACGCCTTTACCTACGTATACACTTTTGTCGTTGTCGCGCAGCTCTACGGCTTCGTGTATACCGGTGCTGGCACCGCTGGGTACAGCGGCACGGCCCATGGCGCCATCGTCTGTTACTACGTCTACTTCTACGGTAGGGTTACCACGACTGTCCAGGATCTGTCTGGCAAAAATTTCGGCTATGTAACTCATAGTTGGTTGATTGGTTTATTAAGTTGATTTTGTTGATTACGTTATGGGCTTTTGAAACATGTTTCAGCGCCGGTTGTTTCCAAATTTGCTGTTTCGTCACTCAAGTTTGCTCACTACTTGTATGTACGGTAACGCTACTCGTCAAACTGCGAAACACTTCTTCCAGCCGCTGACTTTCGTTTTGCAAAGAAACAATGTTCAGGTTATGTTGCAAAGCCAGTTCCAGGAGTTGTTTTCTGACCAGTTCCGGTTCGTCGGTTTCAATACTCCAATGATAAGTGTCTGTTTTATGCACCCCTTTTACACCCTGCAACCGTTTCAGCCATTCCTGTTCCAAAGGTTCTTTAAAACCCACCTTTACCACCGTAACTGTGGATGTGTTTTTTTGCAGGTTGCTGAGCTGGTCATCGGCTACAATTTTTCCTTTGTTGATGATGATCACACGGTCGCAAATGGCTTCCACTTCCTGCAGGATGTGCGAGGAGAACAACACGATCTTATTCTTGCCCTGCTCTTTGATCACCTGCCGTATTTCCACAATCTGGTTGGGGTCCAGGCCACTGGTAGGCTCATCCAGTATCAGCACTTCGGGGTTGTGCAGCAGGGCGGCGGCCAGGCCCACGCGTTGCTTGTAACCTTTGGATAACTGGCCGATCTTTTTTTTGCTTTCCGGTGTCAGGCCCGTTAGTTGGATGACTTCTTCAGTTCGTTCTTTTTTGTTTTTCAGCTCGTGTATGTCGGCTATAAAATGGAGGTACTCCCGTACATACATGTCGTAATACAGCGCATTGCTTTCCGGCAGGTAGCCTATTTTTTTCTTGGCTTCCAGCGGGTGTTTTTTTACATCAATACCGCTCACGCTTATTTCACCGGCATCGGGTTCCAGGTAACCGGTGAGCATTTTCATAGTGGTGGATTTGCCGGCACCATTGGGTCCTAAAAACCCAACAATTTCACCTTGTGCTATGGAAAAATCAATCCCGTTCACGGCTCGCTGCGTTCCATAAATTTTGGTGAGACCCTTTACTTCAATTGCCATATTGGTTCATTACGGTTTGCTAAAGTAGCCAATCTGGAGGAAATGGGAATATGGAACAAGGGACAAGGAAGGAAGAATGAGAAAGTATGGAGATCACTCAAAATGCTGAACAGGTTTTTTCAATGGAAACTGAAGATAAGTAAGAGAACACTTCTTTCCTTCTTCATCCGTCCTTCCTTGTTCCATATTCCTCACGTTTTGATCTCGCCATCGTACTCGCCTTTCCACGCATACCAGCCAAAGATGATCATGCCGACAGCGATAGGGGTAAAGATGGAGATGATAATGATCCACGGCAGTGGTTTGTGAATATCGCCCTTGCCGCTGGCGTCGATATTCAGAAAAGCCCCGGCAAACAAGATGATGATGGAAGCCACGGCAATAACGATCCATATAATTCCTAAAAAGCGTTTGAGTTGATCCATGGTAAAGGGTTTAGTCGGTTACGGTCTCATCTATTTTGTTGGACAAATACAAGGCACCAATGATAAAGCACAGCGCCGCTACGCCAATAGGGTACCACAAACCCGATAAATAATTGGTACCGGGTATGGTGGTAATGAGCGTAGCAATAAAAGGCACCAGGCCGCCAAACACACCGTTGCCGATATGATAGGGCAGCGACATGGAGGTGTAGCGGATGCGGGTGGGGAAAAGCTCTACCAGAAAAGCCGCAATAGGGCCATACACCATGGTTACAAACAGCACCATAATGGCCACCAGCAGTATCATTCTCCATTTGTCGCTTTCATTCAGCAGCACTTCCTGGGTGGTGAGGCCGGGCGTGGCGGCGTTGGCCGCAGCCTGTTGGGTAGTGGTTTTCAGTTGGCTGCCATCATCAAAGTTTTTAATAAGGGTAGTGGTATGCACCAGGCCGGCTGTACCGTTTGTTGTAGTCGCATTGCTGGTGTTTTGGGTTACCACGGTCTTGCCGGTAGTATCGGCAATGGTGTACAACTGCTGAAAGATGGGCCGGTACAACAAAACCCCCAGCAGCATGCCGACGAGCATGATGTTTTTGCGGCCGATCTTATCGGACAGGGCGCCGAACAGGATAAAGAAAGGCGTGGCGATCATCAGGGCAATGAGGATGATGGAATTGGCTTGTTCGTATTCCACATGACACTTGGTCAATATAAAACTTTGCGCATAAAACTGGCTGGTATACCAAATAACACCCTGGCCCATGGTAGCGCCAAACAAGGCCAGCAAGACCATTTTGAAATTTTCCTTGTGTCCAAAGCTTTCCTTTAATGGGTTTTTAGAAACCTTGCCTTCTGTTTTGAGCTTGGCAAACAGCGGCGACTCCTGCATTTTGAGCCGGATAAAAATAGAAACTACCACCAGCAATATGGACAGCAAAAATGGGTAACGCCAGCCATTGCCGTCGGTAAATTCTTCCACGCCTACCAGCCTTCTGATGGATAAAATAACACCCAATGAAAGAAACAGCCCCAGGGTGGCCGTAGTTTGGATCCAACTGGTATAAAATCCGCGCCGGTGTTCGGGGGCATGTTCGGCAACATAAGTGGCGGCACCGCCGTATTCGCCGCCCAGGGCTAAACCTTGTACCAGCCGCAGCAGCAGCACCAAAAAGGGCGCCCAGCTGCCAATGGTATCATAAGAAGGCACGAGGCCTATTAAAAACGTAGAGCCGCCCATGAGCACCAGCGTGAGCAGAAAGGTGTATTTGCGGCCAATGAGATCGCCCAGCCGGCCAAATACCAGGGCGCCAAAGGGCCGCACAATAAAGCCGGCCGCAAACGTAGCCAGGGTAGCCAGCAAAGCCGCCGTGGGGTCTGCGTCCGGAAAAAACTTTTTGGCAATAATGGTCGACAGCGAGCCGAAGATGTAGAAATCGTACCATTCAATAAGGGTACCGACCGACGATGCGGTGATGATCTTCCAGATTCCTTTGGGTGAAGACATGAGTTGGTTAGTAAGTTATTTTTAAAAATAAGAAAACTGCCCGGATCGTATCACAGATTTCACGGATTTGAAAAAGGATTTCGCGGATTGCTGAAAGCATATGAGGATTTGAAAGCGTTGAGTGGTTGAAAAGTTGATTGGTTGATATAGGTTTTTAAAGCAGTTGCCGCCTTCTGGTTGTTGCCCATGCAGATGAGCGTTTTTTCTGCAGCCTCTTGCCCTGTCATCCCGACGAAGGAGGGCTCTCAAAGATTACAGCTTTCAGCCTGATCATAACCCACTTCAAAACAACAGCAGTACAGAGCTGTTTTCTCCCAACCCTTCCCACACTCTTGCGCAACCGGTATCGGTTTTTGAAGAAGTTGGTTTGTAGCCACCAAGGCACAAAGACATAAAGGAACACAAAGAAAAAGATGCTGAAAGTGCGGGCCTATCCCGGCTCAAGGCCGGATGACAGGGGTGAGTGGTCTTTGTTTACTTTACATGCCTTAAGAACAGATAACTTCTTCAAAACCCCATATGGACTTTTAAATCAGTTGACGGCATTACGTGCTTAACTCAGAATGGTTCAAAAGTCCATGCGTTCATTCCAATGCTGAAATATAACCTATTACCTTCCCTCTCCTTCAGAGAGGGACCGGGGGTGAGGTAAAAGCCCATGCTCCTCTCTTTTTTTCATTTTACCTTTTTCATGGCTCCCTTCCCCGGAAGAATCACAGGATGGGGCCTTATTTTAAAGCAAAATGCATACAGCAGCATGTAGTTTTTACATCCGCTGTATGCATCAACAGTTATTGACTTTAGAGATTTTTTTATTAGTTCATAACTATAAAATAGCCCCTTCGGTTGGCTTAATCAAAATCAAAAAAGTCAGATAAAAAGCCTTTTTTCTTTCTACGCTTGTAATGGGGGTCGTTGTATTGGCCCGGGGCGTTAGGGTGCTTGTGGTCGTCATAATACTTTTGCTCATCGCGGTACGGGCCGGTGTCGGGCCCCATGGTATAAGCGGCGGAACGTTCAATAATTTTATCCAGTTCGCCCCGGTCCAGCCATACGCCCCGGCAGTTGGGGCAATAATCTATTTCCACACCTTGCCGGTCGGTCATCACCAGGGTTTCATTACATTTTGGGCATTTCATAATTCAACAATTTTAAGAGTTGTAAAATGGGTTTATGGGTAACGAAATAAAATGGCGTTTTCAATCTTTTGTGGCTACGGCAATTTTGGAGTCGGCCGTACCATAATACAAAAACCACTTTTTCTGGTATTGCACCAGTCCTTCCACAAAGCATACGTTAGCGATCTGGCCGCTGATCTCGTACGGTTTTTCCGGTTTTATAAAATAATGTTCCAGGCGTTGCAACACTCTGGATGGGTCTTTTTTATCCAGCAGTATTTGCGATGCGGCATAGGTGCCTTCCGGCAGGGTCGTATCACCAATGGCCGGCACGTTGCGGCTGTTATAAATCAGCACAATGCCTTTGTCGGTCAGCAGGGCCGGCGGACCGGGCTCTACCAGGTCGGAGTCAAATTTGTTGGTGCGGGGACCAAAAACAGTTTTTACTTCCGGTATGGCAGCCGCAATATGCCGCAGCTCCCCCTCGTATTTTTCGCTCCCTTCATATAAAACCGGTGTCCAGTGCACCAGGTCGTCGGAAGTGGCGGCCCATATGTTCACGTCCCCCCAGTACATCCAGTATTTGCCCGCCACTTTTACGGCTACAGGACTTCCGTTTTTATATTCGCTTACAACTGCACCCGATTTGCTCCAGGTATCCAGGTATTTGCCATTATGGGCTTTTGCAAAAGCGGGCCCATGCTTGGTCCATTTACGCAGGTCAGGGGAGGAGGCCACCAGCAGCCTGGCCGTTTTGCCGTCGTAAGCGGTATAGGTCATAAAGTAAGTGCCGTTTTCGTCTGCTACCACCCGCGGATCTTCGCAGCCGCCTTCCCACTCCCATTGGTGTTGGGTGTCGTTTTGAGGAAAAAGAACCGGCTCAGGGTATTTGGTAAAATGCAATCCATTGGTGCTGTAAGCAAGACCAATACGGGAGGTGCCGGCATATTTACCTACTTTGTCTTCGGCCCGGAAAATCAGAAAAAGGGTATCGTCTTTCACAACCGCCGCCGGGTTAAAAACATCTTTGGCCGCCCATTGTACCATTTCGTTACGTACCGGGCAGTGAAACTGCAGGGTGGAATCGGGCAGCAGTACCGGGTTGGCGGCATCTACTTTTTCAAACGGCAGTAAAGCCCAATCCGGGTCGGTGGCGGAGGCCGTATCCTGGTTGGATAAATTAGGGTTGTGACAGGCTATAGTGCAACTAATGACAACAAGAAGCAGGATGGATCGCATGCAATTTGGGTTAAGGGTTACTGTTGCTCTAATTTAAAACAATAAAGCTGTTTGCTACAAACAGCTTTAAATATTGAAAAAGCGAGAACTTTTAATAAGACAGCGTCCTATGGTGCCAAACAACAATTATTGAGTAGCGCAAGCTGGCTATCCTTACAGTTCTCCACCTTACCTGCGAAAGTTTATCGGTACAGCATTTCTTTCCTAGTCCCTTCGGGATTGGCAGACTACACCTAAAAAAAGTAATTGCGGTTACGCCTCTTGCTCCCTAACAAAAATGAAGCGCCAATAAAAACTGCCAGGCCTGGTACTACATATACTTTATGGTTGGTAACCCAACCCTGGCAGTTAAAAAAAGGCAAGGTTGCGAGGCTTGTAGCTGGCCAACGACCAGCTGCAGCGGTCTGGGTAGACGCAGCCCGGCAACCCTGCCTTTGATGATCATATTCAATTATCGGTTGTTTTATAAACCGTCGAACTGGTATAAAGGATCAATGGATGTACCTGCCTTCATTTCAAAAACAGGTTTGATCAGGCCGTCTTTCAGGCCATACACCCAGCCGTGCAGGTCGGGCCGTTGATCTTGCTTCCAGGCTCTTTGAATGATGGACGTTTTGGCCAGGTTCATTACCTGTTCCTGTACATTCACTTCTACCAGCCGGTTTACCCTGGATTCTTCATCCTTAATGCCATCGAGCTCCTGGCGGTGAATGCGGTATACGTCTTTAATGTTGCGCAGCCACATGTTCAGTACCATTTTAAAATCGTTTTGGGTGGTAGCTGCTTTTATGCCGCCGCATCCGTAATGGCCGCATACAATCACGTGTTTTACCTTTAAGTGGTTAACCGCATAATCCAGTACGCTCAACAGGTTTACATCGGTATTGATCACCAGGTTGGCCACGTTGCGGTGTACAAAGATTTCGCCGGGCTGGGTGCCGGTAATTTCATTGGCCGGCACGCGGCTGTCGCTGCAGCCAATCCATAAAAATTCCGGGGTTTGTATATCGGCCAGGCGCTTAAAAAATCCCGGGTCGTCGGCTACTTTTTCCGAAGCCCATGCCTTATTTTCTAATAATAACTTCTCGTACGAAAGCATCTTGTCTTTTTTAAAGGGTGAACAAAATTATTAGTCTTCTACTATTTCAAGTGTTTTTTCGTGCCTGCGCACAATATTAGGTTTGCCATCAACCAATTCAGGCAGATTGGAAAAGCCATGATTTCTGGAGCTGCTGGTCTTTAAATCTACTGTAATATTCTTAAGAGGTGCGTGTATCAAAAAGTCTTCAATCACCTCTACAATGTCTTTATCAATAAAGTCGGCACGGCTGGCGTCAATCAGTACATAGGAGTTTTCCGGCACTTCTTCCAGCTTGTTTTTAATGATAGGTTTATTTAAAAACGATACGTCCTTACGCA
Source organism: Bacteroidota bacterium (assembly GCA_023391895.1). Classification (GTDB taxonomy): domain Bacteria; phylum Bacteroidota; class Bacteroidia; order Chitinophagales; family Chitinophagaceae; genus Flavisolibacter. The sequence goes on along the minus strand of JAEWAC010000067.1, from coordinate 3,492 downwards.
AACGAAACAGGTACCTGTTCAGATCGTTTACCACCATTACTGAGCTTCTGAAGTTGCTGCGCAGTACAAAAAACAGTCCGACTACAATACCAATCATCACGCCTTTCAGCAGGTCGGTGAGCAGGATGGCCGCAATGGTAATAATAAAGGGCAGAAACTGGTCCCAGCCTTTTTTAAAGTAAAACTTGAACAAAGCCGGTTTGGCCAGTTTGTAGCCGGTAAAGATCAGTACCGCCGCCAGTGCTGCATTGGGTATAAGGTTTAAAATATTGGGTAACAAGGCCACACACAACAGCAGCAGCAAGCCATGGAAGATGGCCGACGTCTTGGTTTTGGCACCCGCGTTGACGTTGGCCGAAGAGCGTACAATTACACTGGTGATGGGCAAACCACCGATCAGGCCCGACACCATGTTGCCCACACCCTGGGCCTTTAGTTCCCTTTCCTTGTTGGTTACTCTTTGGTAAGGGTCCAGGTCGTCAATGGCTTCAATGCTCAGCAGGGTTTCCAGGCTGGCTACCAGCGCCAGGGTCACCGCGGTAATCCACACTTCTTTATTGGCAATCACACTCCAGTCGGGAGAAGTGAAGAAGGAGAAAAACTCTGCAGGGGTGCTGGCAATCGGCAGGCTCACCATATGCTCGGAACCTAATGCAGTGCCGCTTTGCTTGAACATTTCATTGATGGCGATGCCCAGCAATACCACCACCAGGGGGGCCGGTATCAGTTTAATAAAGCCTTTTTTATTGGCGACCCATTTTTCCCACAAAAACTGAAAGGCCAGCCCGACTACGCCAATGATCAGGGCCACCATCGTAATCGACTTCATTGCATGGGCAATGGCGGTAAACGTATTTTCATTGTTGGCCTGTTGGAAGGATTCGTTACCGATATAGTCGGCATCATAACCTATCAGGTGAGGAAATTGCTTTAGGATCAGGATGAGACCGATGGCCGCCAGCATGCCTTTGATGACGCTGTTGGGTACGTAATCGCCAATAACGCCGGCCTTGATAAAGCCTAAAATAACCTGCAGCATACCACAGATTACCACCGCTAAAAGAAAAGCCTCAAAGGAAGGCAGTTGGGAAATAGCGGCTACCACAATAGCGGTTAACCCTGCTGCCGGACCGCTAACACTTAGCTGAGATCCGCTTAAAGCACCAATAACAATACCACCCACCATGCCGGCGATCAGGCCACTAAATAAAGGCGCATTGGAGGCCAAAGCAATGCCCAGGCATAAGGGCAATGCCACCAGAAACACTACAATAGATGCAGGGATATCCGCACCCAGGTTCTGTACAAAAGATTTTGCACGTTTCATTAAACCAAAAGTTTAAAAGTAATAAATAGATACAGGCACGGGATTCTAATACTCAACAGGTATAGTTCTGCCAGTCAGAATAAGGAACGGTAAGACGACAAGCGGTCTCATCAATAACCCCACTGCAGCTGCGCTTTGGTGACCCACGTTTAGAATCACTGAACAAGCAGAGCTGTAATAGATCAATAAAGGAATTGGTGAGGCCGATTCTATTTATACTTCCGGGGGCGGGGAAATAAGCTCGGGATGGTAGGCAAAATAAAGTTCAGAGGAATGACACTTATGGTTTTGCTCGATGACTAAAGTTTGATGCTGGGAGGAAGGATGGTCGTGCAGATACTCCGATAATGTATTGGAGCCGCCCTCTGATCTTTCTTCGTTGGTGTCGCTCAGCGGATTGCTGTTTTTTTCAACCGGCACATCTGCCCGCTGTTCCTGGGCGGTCTGCTTTTGCAATTGCTGATCTGCATATACAATAGGCAGGCAGACTGTAAGCCATGCCAGGGCGCATAGCATTACAATGCTGGAAATCTTATGTATGAATGTATAGGTAGCCTTTTTTTGCATGCAGAGGGACAAAGTTAAATAGATACGATTAAATATGAAACCTAATTTACAAAATGACGCAATGTTAACATTCTTGTTTTGCAGGAACCATGTTGATACTGCAGCAACAAATAGGCGTATCAAAAGTTCGGTAAAGTGCCGGCCGCTTGCTGCAGGCGCCGCCATTTGTAAAGGCCGGTGTGATGGCCGTACCCGCCTGTTAGCCACTTTCCGGGCTAGTCGGTCGCCAGTAAACCGGTTGGCAACTGCGGCCGCTTTAGCATTAAGGCGCTAACAGTCCGGCAGCCCATAGCGTATTATTGATGGCTTTTTGATACTTGCTTTGCAGCTCCAGCAGCTTTTGTTGCGACTCCAGTGTTTTGGCTTCACGGCTGTTGATCAGGAACAGGGAGCTTTCGCCATTAAAAAACTTTTGCTCTTCACCCCGCTGCAGGCTTTGCAACATGCTGACCGATTGTTGCTGCAGGGCTACCTGCTGTTGCAGTTGCTGCCATTCTACGTAATACTGGCGCACTTTGTTTTCAATGGCCGCTTTTTTATACACCTGCTCCAGCCGGGTCTGTTCTATTTTCAGGTTGGCCTTACGGTATTCGCCCCTTCCTTCGGACAGGCGCAGGGGTACGCTTACCGAAATGCCATAGCGATAGTTGTTGTTCAGCCATGGGGTAACAAAGTTTTTCATGAGGTTGTGGCTGGGATATAGCTGGTTGTATTTAAGGTAAACCGAAGGCAGCAAGGACTGGAACTTTAGCCGCCGTTCTATCTGCAACGCTTCCAGCTTGTAGGGATACTGCTGCAGTTGCGGATGGTGAGCAACAGCCTGCAGCAGGCTTTCCTGGGATTGCATTGGTTCTGGAATGGCAGTTGGCGTGGTTTCGGGCACCACCTCTTCCGGCAGTTCGTACGGAAGCTTTTCTTTTTGCCATAGGTAAACCGAGAGCTCCAGCCGTGCCTGGTTTAACCGCATGCCGATCTCGTTTTGCTGCAGCTTAAAGGATTGCAGCTGTGTCAGCGCTTCCAGGGTATCAATGGCGGGCCGCTCACCTACCTGGTAAGTGGTGCGTACCATGTGCAGGCGTTTTTCTGCATTGGCCATGGCCGCCGTAAACAGCTGGTACACGGCGTATTGCTCCCACCAGTCCCAATACGCCTTGGCCGCCTCCTGCAGCAAGTTATTGAGCGTTACCTGCTGCTCCACCTCCGACAGGTCCTGAAAAACCTGCGCTTGCTTTAAGGCCGCCCGCCTTTTGTCCATAAAAAGGTTTTTAACCACAGGTATGCTAAAACCTACATAACTGGAGGCACCTTTGGTTTCTGTTGGATTGGTTTTGCTGCCATAAAGCGACTCCATGCCGGCATGCAGGTCTATGCCGTACCAAACCGGTACTTTCACCTCATACTGGGCGTGATCATAATACAGCACTCCATCCAGCTCTTTTCGGCTGCTGCCCATTTGCAGGGAAGGATCAAAGGCACCCCGAGCTATCCTTACCTCAGCCCTGGCGATATCCATGTTAAGAGCTGCCTGCCGGGCTACCGGGTGGTACAGCGTTACAATCTCCAGCAATTGTTGCTGGCTAAGGGTGTTGGGTTGTGCC
>JAEWAC010000011.1 GCA_023391895.1 Bacteroidota bacterium | reverse complement strand
ACGCAATATTCCGCTGCTGCCCCGCATATTGACCGAATACGCCCACTCCAAAACCGGCATCGACATTCACCCGGGGGCCCAAATCGGGGCGCATTTTCATATTGACCACGGCACCGGCATTGTTATTGGAGAAACAACCCAAATTGGCAAACACGTCAAACTGTACCAGGGTGTAACGCTAGGCGCCCTGAGTGTAGACAAAAGCATGGCCTCTGTAAAACGGCATCCCACCATAGAAGACCATGTGATTATTTATGCCGGCGCTACGGTACTGGGCGGCGATACGGTGATTGGCCACCACAGCATAATTGGTGGTAACGTATGGCTCACCAAAAGCATTCCGCCCCGCTCCCTGGCGTACCACAACGCAGAAATTACCGTAGTAGAAGGCAAGTTTCAGAAAATATAAGGCTGGCTATTTTACAAAACTGTTATCCGTATGATAATTTGGTTTCCATCATTGACTATTCACTATTGACCATTCACGAAAGAATTTCATGAAGTTGAAAGCAATTGAGTATAACCACTTGCCAAGCGCAGTATATGGGTTTTTAAAACAATTTTGATCCGCATCATCAGCTCCAACATAAAAATCCCCTCCGTAACAGAGGGGATGCTTTATAAGGCGCTTACATGAAAAATCTTTTGGTGGATACAGGACGCCTTGGCTTTTCAGGATTGGATTGTTTTCATAAGCTCAGATCAAAAACGGGCAGTTCACAGGATACACGGATGTTAGTTTTGCTTGCGACCAGATACGGGTTTGTTTTTTATCAGGTATTGGATTGTTTGACGATGCAAAGCTACGGCTGCATTACAGTTGGTGGGACTAGCTTTCGGTAAAAAGGCCATTATGGCAGTTCAAAAACCCCATATCAAAGCCCAAACAGAAATAAGTAAAACACTGAAATTCAACTGCTTAGTAATAATACTACCCACCACCCAACTACTACCCGGTAAAAATACGATCACCCCATTGCACCCCTTCGTTATTTTACGAAAGCAGACCTGACAGATGAGGCCGCTGCTAAAAAACGTCATCGCTTCAGCTGGTTTTTTGTTTGACACTGGTTTTTTTGGCCTTCAGGTTTTTGCGGATCACATCCCAATATTCTTTTCCATATGCCACCAGTATCTCACTGCCCTCGGGTATGTCTTTTACCGATTCGATATAAGCCTTCAGGCCGTCATTTACATAAATGCAGTTATTGGTAATGCCTTTAATCCTGGTAAGTCCCCGGGCATCATTGGCATAACGGGCCAGGGCTTTCAGTGTTCTTTTGGCATCAATAACGTGTTTGGGATTGATGGTGTATAAATACATGTTTTCGCTGTCCCACTCTACTTCTTTCCAGGTAGTGATCCTTCCTTTGTACTCTACAATCCGGGTACCTTTGGGTATAAAAACTTTCGTAAACAATCCTTTTCCGGCTCCCGGAATGGTAGAGGCTTTTACTTCCAGGTGCTTCTCCAATAATGCCATTGCTGATAATTATTTTTTTAAGTTGGTGAAGATAAGCCGGCCAGCTTCTTTATGAAAGCGTGTCCCATAGTAAAATTGTTGAAGCAACTTTTTTTTAATTGCTGCCGAAAATCAGGATCAGGATGCTGAATAAAAGGCTGTTGTATAAAAATACTCGCGCCGGTTGGTGTAATGGGACATTCATTTTCCTATTGGGTATATGGGTTTTTAAAACAGTTGAACCTAAAAGCGGTCTGGTGGAAGGTGCCGGAAAGCCTGACCAAAGAATACGGTCTTGCGCCAGCTTTTGGACAGGCAAATAAGCCCAGCACCAGGCTTTATAGCGCAGCAAAGGTGGAAGTGAGCCATATGAGGTTTTGAAAGAGTGGGTTAAGGCAGCGGATGGAGGCGACAAGGGTTGTTGAAACGGCGGTGCCGCTGTTACAGAATTGACAACCTTTCCAAACGTAGCCAGGCAACCCTACAGGAAAAGAAAAACTTCAAAAAGCTATAGGTAATGGTAAAACAAATCCCCTCCGTAAAGAGGGGATTAGAAGTTTGTCCATCGGTCTAAAGTTCTGTGCTCATCTTATAACCAGTGCCTGCCTGAGGTAGTTGTCATGTGAACGTTTATTTGTTTTCAGGGGTTTTTGATTATTCAGCGTACGGATCGTTAACCACTAATTTCTTTATGTACCAGATTTCCGTTTCAAAGGACGCATCATGGTTTCAGAGGGCGAATCAGGTATTAGTTGTAATACCCTTACCGGTTTAGGTAGTGCAAAAATAAGCCGCTCCGGTAAAACCAGGCATTGAAATAGGCCTAAAGAATAACTGCAAAAGTTACGATTCCACGCACTAAGTGTTTATACCTACTCTGAAAAAACAGCTTTTATACTTATAATTTTATTTTTATATCTTAATGGCTTAACTATTGCAGTCATATGGAACTCACGTATTACAATGTCTCACAAAAGGAATTGCAAATAGATGTTCTGCTTATCAAAAAAGCCATGCTGGTACTCCGGGCCTTCAACCACCAGCTGCGCCAGCAGATACTGCGCCTGATCAGCGAAAAAAAGGAACTAGCCGTTACAGACATCTATACCCGGCTGGGCATGGAACAACCGGTTGCCTCCCAACACCTGGCCATACTGCGCCGGGCCCGGTTTGTCTCTTCCAAAAGAAAAGGCAAAAAAGTGATGTATTCCGTTAATTACGACCGCCTGGCAGAGGTGCAGGAACTGCTCAAAAAGCTATTGCACTAAAACCGATTATTATTATTTTTTGCTGCCTTCACTCCTCCCACCCTTATTTTTTTTATCCACCCTTTGAAGCACAGGTTTGCATACTTCAATTAAAACACACATGACATTACAGGAATTCAAAGCAGCAACCCATTTCCGGCAACTGGATTGGATAACGAAAAAAGGCGTTCGCCTGGCTTCAAGAGCATATATGGGGTTTGAAGTGATTTTGTACCAGATAGAAAGCTTTTACGCCGAATTGTTTTATGATAGAAAGGCCGGTGGATTGTTTGTCATCCGGGCCTTTAGTACCACCCTGCTGCTGGAACCTTACCTGGACAGCATCGATATCCACCACCTGGTACAGAACAAAACCTGTTAGGGACTGATACAAAAGGAACCCGTTAAAGGCCGGTTTTTGGCCTGCCGGTACTTTTATGCCCTTTGGCGTGCAAACAGCAACGAACAGGCAAATGAAACAGATGTGCAAAACCTTTTTTCTTTCCGTATAAATACGGTTGAAAAAGAGCCGGTCCGCGCTTAGAATTGTAAGCACCAGTTTGAACTTGTTATAAACATTTAAAAGCCTTTTACGTAAGCAGACAGATCATAAAAACAGCCCTTGTTTCTACAAGGGCTTCGTTATTACCGCCATTTACCCGTACCGCTTATGCTACCTAAAAAAGGCTCATTATTATTGGGCAGGGCTTTTATCTAACTCTTTCAAAACCCCATATACCACTGGTTGTGCGGCGGCGTTTCTGTACAGACCAACTACCCATCATCCATCTTTTATTGCACAACAACCAAAAGTGTACTATTTTCCCTCTGCTAAACACCATCCAAATCATATGAAAAAAGTTGCCGTTTATCTATTGTCCGGTTTTGTTGCACTGCTTCTTCTCCTCTTTTTAATACCGGTTATTTTTAAAGATAAAATCGTCAGCCTGGTAAAGGACGAAATCAACCAGAATATTGCCGCCAAAGTGGATTTTTCAGCCGTACAGGTTTCCATGTTCCGCCACTTCCCCAAGTTGTCGGTAGGTTTGGAAAATCTATCCGTCACGGGGATAGATGCCTTTCAGCAGGACACCCTGCTCAGTGCCGCTTCAGTGGACGCCACCGTAAACCTGATAAGCGTCATTCGTGGCGGGGCCATAAAAGTGCATGGTGTTTACCTGCAGTCGCCCCGCATCCGGGCACTGGTCAATAAAGAAGGTAAAGCCAACTGGGACATCACCCAAAGCAGCGATACGACTGCTGCCACCGGCGAGCCTTCTTCTTTTGTGATAAAGCTGGAAAAATACGCAGTGAATAACGGTTATGTGTACTACCGGGATGAAATGGGCAACATGAGTGCTGAAATCATCGGCCTGGACCATGAAGGCAGTGGCGACTTTACACAAGATGCATTTTCGCTCACCACCCGCACCAGAACCACAGGCGCCAGTTTTACTTATGCCGGCATCCCCTACCTGCTGAATGCCCAAACCGGCGTGGATGCTACCTTTGATATCCACACCACCACCAGTAAATATGCGTTCCGTAAAGCAGCCTTAACTGTAAACGACCTGCAACTGCAGGCAGATGGTTTTATCCAGTTGCTCAACGACAGCACCTATAACCTGGATGTGGATTTTGAAGCGCCGTCTAACGATTTTAAAAATATTTTGTCACTGGTGCCGGCAGTATACAAATCGGATTTCAACAAGCTAAAAACCAGTGGCACCGCGGCTTTCAAAGGATTTGTAAAAGGCACCTACAGCCCGCAGCAGTTACCGGCTTACCAGGTAGACCTGCAGGTAAAGGATGGCTTTTTCCAGTACCCGGACCTTCCTCAACCGGTTAAAAACATCCAGATAACCGCACAAGTGTCCAACACCGATGGTGTGATGGACCATACAGTAGTGAATGTTTCAAAAGGCCATATAGAAATGGGCCAGGAACCGTTTGACTTTCAGCTGCTGTTTAAAAACCCCGAGACCACCCAATACCTGGATGCCGTGGTGAAAGGAAAGCTGGACCTGGCCAATGTTTCCCAATTCATAAAACTAGAAGCAGGCACCCAACTTTCCGGCCTGGTATGGGCCGATGTATTTGCCAAAGGCACCCTTGCCGCCTTGGAGCAACAAAAAGGACCCTTTAGTGCCGGTGGTTTTCTGGAGGTGCGCAACCTGCACTATGCTTCCAAAGATTTTCCGCAGCCGATTCAAAACGGCCAGTTTAAAATTGTTTTTGAAAACAGGGGTGGCATAGCCGATGCCACCACCGTTGATATTGCTTCCGGTCATGTTGAAATAGGCCGGGATCCTTTAGATTTTAGCTTAAAAATAAGCCGGCCGGTATCTGCTGTAGACTTTGCCTGCACGGCCAAAGGCCGGTTTACCCTGGACCATGTAAAACAATTTGTGGCGCTGGAGCCGGGCACCAGCCTCAAAGGCCTGCTGGAGGCGGACGTCAGCTTTAGCGGCAGCAAAGCAGCCATCGATCAAAAAGACTATAGCCGCATCAACACCACGGGCAAGGTCAACCTGTCCAACGTCCATTACACTTCATCCGATTATCCGGAGGGCCTGCAGCTTCAAAAAGCCCAATGGACTTTCAGTCCGCAAAGTGTAGCCTTACAGGGGGCTGAAGGGCGGTTTCTAAAAACCCAATTTTCAGCAAATGGACTATTGAACAACCTGATCGGTTATGCCTTGCACAAAGACGAACTGCAGGGCCGGCTGGATGTTACAGCAGAAAAGATCAACCTGAACGAGTGGATGGGAACCGATACCGCCGCCGCTGCACCTACGGCAATGCCGGCTCCCTTCCTGGTACCGGAGCGCCTCCACCTGACGGTAAATGCCCAGGCGCAATCCGTTCAGTACGACAAGGTGGATTATACCCAGGTGAAAGGCAGCCTGTTGGTAAAAGACGAAACCATTCACCTGCAAAATGTACAAACGAACGCACTGGACGGTTCCGTAGCCCTGGATGGCTCCTACAGCACCCGGCAGCATAAACAACAGCCCGACATCAAACTGAGCTACAACATTAAGGAGGTAGACGTGCAAAAGGCGTTTTATGCTTATAACACGGTGCAAAAGCTGATGCCTATTGGCCAGTTCCTGTCCGGTAAACTCAGCTCCCAATTTAACATGACCGGCAAGCTGAAAGGCGACATGTTTCCGGACCTGAGCAGCCTAACCGGCCAGGGTAACTTTTTACTCCTACAGGGCGTGCTTAGACAGTTTAAACCTATGGACCAGCTAGCCTCCAGTTTGAATGTATCTGCCCTGAAAGACATCAGCCTGAAGGACATTAAAAGCTATTTTGAATTTGCCAATGGCATGGTGCTGGTCAAGCCATTTACGGTAAAAATAAAAGACATTGACCTGCAGATTGGCGGCATGCACGGCATTGACCAGCAACTCAACTACCTGGTGGGCATGCAACTACCCCGCTCCTATATAGGTGACGGCGGCAATGCGCTGGTAAATAAATGGTCGGCCCAGGCCACCGCCAAAGGACTGCCGCTTACCGTTCCGGACGTGATTGACCTGAATGTAAAAATTGAAGGCAGCCTTACGCGTCCGGTGATTAAGACCGATTTGAAAGAAGCTTCCGGCAATATGGCCAAAGAGCTGCAGCAGCAGGCCACCGACTTTATGCAGCAAAAAGCAGCAGACGCCCGGCAAACAGTGAAAGATAGCCTGACCACCGTAAAGCAACAGGTAATTGCGGACGTAAAAAGTGAAGTCACCAAACAGCTGTTTACAAAAGATTCGGCCGACCAGAAACCTCGATTGCAGGAAACTAAAGAAAAAGCCACGCAAACCCTTAAAAATACGCTGGGCAACTTGTTGAAGAAAAAGAACGCAGCCGGCGACTCCACTACAACATCCAATGATTAAAACTGCCGGGAACAGGCATTCCTTAAACGAAAGCCTGTTCCTGTTCATCACTTGCCTTATTGGCTCTGATGTAAAAGAATCAGGAAGCAACATACCACACATCATCAGGCGATAAGGTGATAAAAACAGTATCTCCTATATTAATGTTGGCAGCGGTAGCAACAGTAATGGGACCTTGGGGCAGCAATACCTCCAGCTCATAGTAACTGCCATAATAGGTTACATTCAGCACCTGGCCGGCAAGCGCATTGGTAGGATCATAAGTTAGTTTAAACTGCTCCGGCCGCACCAGCATGCTTTTGCCCTCCATGTGGGTGCCGGTCAGGGCTTCCCACGCCCGGGCCTGGGCTGCAGACAGGAGGTTGTAGTTGCCCAGCAAGCCCGCGGTATACGTATCTACGGGTTGGCGGTACACAGTTTCCGGCGATCCTTGCTGCCGTATTTTTCCTTCCTTCATTATCACCACTTCATCGGCCCAGGAAAGAATGTCTAACGGATCGTGTGAGATCAGCAGGCAGGTTATGTTTAACCGGTTGCCGATATCGGCTATGACCGACTTCATGATGTTTTTGTGTACCCGGTCTAGGTTGGAAAAAGGTTCGTCGAGCAACAGGAGCCGCGGAGCCGCAATCAGCAGCCGGGCCATCACAATGCGTTGTCTTTCACCGCCGGACAGCTGGTTGGTTTTGCGCCGGAGCAAATGATCGATCCGGCACACCTGGAAAATGGTGGCCGCCGCCGCTTCGGACAACTGGTTGGTGTATTGCAACTCTTCCTCTACCGTATAGTTGTTGCGCAATTCAAAATGCTGCGACAAATACGCCATCTGCGGGTGTCCCGGCATTAATTTTTCCTCCGGTCCTTTTACCCTTACTCCTTCAAATAACACCTGGCCGGCAGTAGGCTGCACCAGTCCGGCCATGATTTTCAGCAGCGTACTTTTACCGGAACCGGTTTCGCCTGCAATGGCCATTTTTTGCCCTTGTTGCAGCCTAAGGCTGATGTCCTCCAATATCCATTTCCTGTCCTGCTGTTTGCTGATGCCTGAAACGCTTAAAAAACTCATAGAATCAAAGGGGCCTTTTACCTGATCTCAACCCAGGTCAAAAAATATTGATGGTAATAGCGGCCCGAAAGTAGAGAATTATCAGGTACGCCCCTTTTTCCTCAAAACCCCATATAAGATATGAGAGTTGGAACACCTGTTCTGCTCACGCTATTTTTTAACTGGATTGACTAAAAAGCGATAAAAGAAAATGTAGTTAAAGTATTACTCAAACCGGATGGCATCCAAATTGAACAGCTCAGGATACCTGGCGGTTTTGTCGCTGTAAAAGTCCCGGATGATAGCGGCATCTTTTTCTTTGTCGCCGCTGAGCACTAGCTGAGGACCATAGCCTGCTATTTTGTTTTTATAATCCAGGTAACCCATAAACACCGGTACGCCGGCACCCAGTGCCACATGATAAAAACCGCTTTTCCACTTGTCTACCCGCTTGCGGGTACCTTCGGCGGGAATCATCAGCTTCAGCTCTTCTTTTTCGGCAAACAGCTGAATGATGGAAGCTACCAGATTGGTCTGCCGGCTGCGGGTAACCGGTATGCCGCCGGTACGAAACAACAAACCTTTGAGGGGAAAGCGAAACAGTTCTTTTTTGGCCAGGTAGCCGACTTTCAACCCCATGATTTGAGCCGTGGCCAGCGAATACACAAAATCCCAGTTGGACGTATGAGGCGCCGCTATCACAACACATTTCTTCACATGAGGGGGGATGGGTTCGCCGGTTTTCCAGCCCTTGAGGCGGAACCACCAGGCAAATAAGCGCAACATCAGCATAGTGTAAAAAAATTAATGGGTTGAACTTAAAGATAAGCAGGCCGGGTAAAATTTGTCACGCCTTTCAACAGAAGTCTTTTAAATGTCCATATGGTTGGGAATATTTTTCATGTCAGTACAATTTTGGCAACAGAAGAAAAAAGCAGTCTCAGCCATTTCTTTTAAAACCCCATATGTAAAAAGAAGCGGCAACCTGTTATGCAGATGACTGCGCTACAGGCTGCCGCTGAATTTGGCTTTTCTGTTTTTAACGATTAGTTACGGCCGTCTTTTTTATCCAGAACCTTTCCTACACCATAACCAACCGCACCACCTACTACACCGCCAATGACGCCACCCACCACACGGTTCTTTTTATGGATCACCGCACCTACGGCAGCACCGGTACCGGCACCAATAGCAGTACCTTTAGCGGCCTTGCTCCAGCCTTTTTTCTCTTCTACTTTGGCTTCATTGGAAGTCTCGGTACTGACGGCGCCCACATCGCTGTTGCTAGGGCCGGAACCTACGCTTTCTGAACTGTTGCCAGCGGCCACCTCGTTATTGGATGCCACAGGCGCTTTTGTTGCTGCTTTACGCACCGGGGCCTTATAGGGTTTTGAGGCTTTTTTAACAGGTACTGCTGCCGCATACTGAACCGGCTCCTGGTAAGCTTTTGCCTCTGCCAGCTCGTTTTGCGCCTTCCATTCCTGGAACTGGGCCAGGCCTACCGTATCGGGGTTAAAGGCCGGCGCCTGTACCGGTGCGGGAGCGGTCGTATTGGCACTAACACTATCGTTAGGAGTTGAATTACAAGCGGCCATTACGATGGCTAAACTAAAAATGGGTAAAAGTTTTTTCATATTGCTGATTTTAATGTTTAAGACCGATTACCGGCTTTTATGTATTATCAGACCCTGAAAAATTCCCGAGGTTATATGGCATTTTGTTAAAGTAAAATCAAAAGAAAAAGCAGCGGAAGCCTATAGGGTTTTGAAGCTTATTGCAACCGCAATGAACGGGCCGGAAGGTCAGCTGCAACAGTGCACTTATTTCAGTAACTGGTAAAACTTATTCAGCTCCTTCACTTCTACCGGTGACAGCACTTCATGGTTATCGTACTTGGATTTAAGGAACAGCACTCTTTTATGATGTGGGTATTTGGCCAGAATGGCGTCTATCAGTTGCCCGTTACCTTCTTCTTTTTCGTACAGCGGTTTGGCGGGCGGCAGTTCCGATTTGAAGCGGGTGGGCATCTTGCGGATCAGGGCTTCCAGAGTGGCTAGTTTGGCGGGTGAAAAGTCTTGTATTTTTTGCGCCTTACCATACAGCCCCTGCAATTGTTTTTTACTCAGGCTGCCCCGCTGCAGGTATTGTTTGTAAATACTGATGATAAAAGACGAGACCGGGTAAGCCAGTATACAGGCTTCCAAAACTTCATTGACAATATCGATCTGCGGTTTTTTCTTTTCCATACCTATGCGGTGCTGCACAAATGTAAGCAAACTGCCGGGCAGGGAAAATCACACAACGACTTCAATTAACAGCAGGATAAAACCTGAAGAAATAATGACGCCATTTTTTCTGCCTGTAATATTTATCTTTAAAAGTTCACGACCCATAAAAAAGCTGCAATGAAATTAACACAACTGTTACCATGCCTTCCGCTAACTGCCATCATCTTGTTTTTTGCCGGCTGTGCCCCTTCCAACAAAACCGCCACCGGCAATGAATGGGTATCCCTGTTTAATGGCCGTGACCTGCAAGACTGGATTGTCAAGATCCACCACCACGAGCCCGGCGTCAACTTTGGCAATACCTTCCGGGCAGAAGACGGCATGATCAAAGTACGTTATGACCAGTATGGAGATTTTAACGACCAGTTTGCGCACCTGTATTTCAAGCAGCCATTTTCAAAGTTTCATTTAAAACTGGAGTACCGCTTTACCGGTGAATTGCAAAAAGGGGCACCCTCCTATACCCTGCTGAACAGCGGCGTGATGTTTCACTCGCAGGACCCACGCGCCATGCCCAAAGAACAAAACTGGCCCATCTCCGTAGAAATGCAGTTTTTGGCCGGCCTGGGCGATGGCCAGCCCCGGCCTACCGGCAACATGTGCTCGCCCGGTACCGAAATTGTGTACCAGGGCAAGCAGTACCCAGGTCATTGCCTGAACTCTACTTCAAAAACCTATGACCGCAACGAGTGGGTAAAAGCAGAACTGATAGTGCTGGGAGATTCTTTAGTTACCCATATCATCAATGGCGATACGGTGCTGCAGTACAGCAAGCCTACCATGGGCGGCGGCGTGGTGCAGGGCTACGATCCTGCCATTTGGCAACCCGGCAAGCCACTCACGTCGGGCTACATTGCCTTACAAAGCGAAGGACAGCCCATTGACTTCCGAAATATAGAACTGCGCAACCTGAAGTAATATAAGCAGACTGGCCGCACCATTTCATAAGCTGATAAAGAGAGTGCACGTTTACTGCCGGTTAGCCGCATAAAAGGTTTAGCGATAGATAAACGAAGGCTGAAGTCGTGCAGCCAAAGGCATGGGCTTTTGCAAGCTTTTGAAAAAAGTAATCAAATTTTTCCGGTAAAGAAATACAGCCATCTGATGCGGTAAAGAATTAGCATTTACCTGTTTATTACAGTAGATTTATGGTGGTGCTTTCTTAATGCTTTGCCGTGGGTTCTTCCTTTATCAACAAGGTGGTTTGGATTACAGGTGCATCGTCCGGCATTGGCGAGGCGCTTTCCTATGCCTTTGCGCAACTGGGTGCCAAAGTAATTCTTTCTGCACGCAGCCAACCGGACCTGATGCGGGTCAAAAGCAACTGCCCCTGTTCCGAAGAAAACATTTTTGTACTGCCCCTGGACCTCACCGTTGCGGAAGACATTGGGTTGAAAGCACAAATGGCAATTGACCGGTGGGGTCATATTGATTACCTGATTCACAATGCGGGCATTGCCTCGCGGGACCTGGTGCAGGAAACCCAAATGAGCGTGTACAGAACCGTTATGGAAACCAATTATTTTGGCCCCGTAGCCCTGACCAAAGCCGTACTGCCTTTCATGGTGCAATCCCAAAAAGGACATATAGTGGTCATCAGCAGTTTGTCCGGCAAATACGGGGTGCCAAAGCTTTCGGCTTATGCCGCTTCCAAACATGCGTTGCATGGCTTTTTCGAATCGTTGCGGGCAGAGGTAGCGCCTTATCAGCTCAAGATATCTGTAATCATTCCCGGCTTTATCAACACGCCAATCATTACCAAGGCATTGGACGGCAGCGGAAACCAACTGGGCAAAAACATGGCGGTAAACGAAAAAGGGCTCAACCCCCAGGCCTGTGCGGCCGGCATCATCAAAGCCATCCGGCAGCAAAAGCAGGAAGCCCTCATTGGCAGGACCGAGATGCTTACGGTTTATTTTCACCGCTTTTTTCCCCGGCTGTTTTCTTCCTTTATCAGCCATCATCCTGTGCAAAAACTAAAACGGGTACTGCCTTTTCTTTTCAAATAACCATAGGGAAGTTTTGACCAGCGGCCTTTACCTTCTGACAAATGATTGGTGATCAAACAGACAGGAAATCATCCATTGCGACAACCATATTTTTTATCTTTAATGCATGAAGCACATTTCCATCCTGGTGCCGCAGGGACACACCAGTTTAACCAACATTGAAGGCGCCCACCAGATCCTTTCCGAGGTCAACACCTTCCTGGTGGCGATGGACCGGCCGCCCTTGTTTAAAATTCACCTGGTGGGTCTGGCCAAAGAAACCAGACAGCGAAACGGGTTGTATACCGTTTGTCCGCACCTGTTGCTGGAAGAGGTTACCCACACGGACCTTATCATTATTCCGGCCATGCATGGAGATCAAATGAAAGCCCTGGAGCAAAATGCCGCTTTTATTCCCTGGATACAACAACAGTACGCGGCGGGCGCAGAGGTGGCCAGTTTTTGCCTGGGTGCTTTTTTCCTGGCAGCCACCGGCCTGCTCAAAGGAAAGCAGTGCGCCACCCACTGGAAGCTGGCCCATGAATTCAGAAACATGTATCCGGACGTAAATCTGGTAGACGATAAAATTATGACCGAAGAAGAAGGCATCTATACCAGCGGCGGTGCCTATTCTTATCTGAACCTGCTGTTATACCTGATTGAAAAGTATGCAGGTCGCCATATGGCCATTTTAATCTCCAAAGCCTTTATGATTGACATTGACCGCAACAGCCAGTCGCCCTTTATTATTTTCAATGGGCAGAAAGAACACGAAGACGAGCCTGTAAAAAAAGCACAGGAATATATTGAGCGCCACTACCAGGAAAAAATTACAGTAGACCAGTTGGCAGCCCTCCTGGCGGTAGGCCGCAGAAGCCTGGAGCGTCGATTTAAAAAAGCCACTTCCAACTCTGTGACCGAATACATACAAAGGGTAAAAATTGAAGCCGCTAAAATGAGCCTGGAATCCTCCCGTGAAAACGTGAATGAAGTGATGTACAAGGTTGGCTATACCGATACCAAAGCCTTCAGAACCACGTTCAAAAAAATCACCGGCCTTTCTCCTGTTCAATACCGCAGTAAATACAACCGCTCACTTCTTCCTGCCTGAAGCCGTTGATGCAGGTGCCACCGCCTGGAGGTAATTGGGATAATCCGTAATGATACCGTCCACCCCCAGGTCAATCAGCTGCTGCATTTCCTCCGTGGTATTGACCGTCCAGGGAATGATCTTTATTTTTTGCTGGTGGCACTTGCGCACCAGTTCCGCATCTACCAGTTTGTAGTAAGGACTGTAGATTGGAGGCAAAAAGCCAATCTCGCTGATGTTTTGCTCAAAGGTATTTTTACTGTCCGTTAAAAGGGCTACCACCACCTCCGGGTATTGCCGGCGCACCTCCTGTACCGTTCTTACATCAAAGGACTGGATATAAAAGCGGTTGCCGATGTTTTTGGTTATTACCACATCCATTACGGCTTTTACCAGTTGGGCCGGCGGGGTATTATACCCCAGGCTATCAAAGCGGCGGCTGGTCTTTAGTTCAATATTATAAATTACCTGTGGCAGGTTTCGGGCAGCGGTGTAGGCTTCCACCGAATCGATCAGTTCGCCTAACAGGGGCATATAAGTCACCATTTTTACTTGCTGTGGAAAAGCGCTGAAAGGCTTGGAGCCCACATCCAGGCGACGTATTTCCTCGTAAGGCATCTGGTGCCATATATACTTGCGCGCCTCATCGGGTGCAATTTCAGCACCATTGGGCAAACGGGTATAGGCAGTATTTACATATGGGTCATGGGCCACCAGCATCTGTCCGTCTTTTGTGGAGTAAATGTCCACTTCAATTACATTGGCTCCTTCCTCAATTGCTTTGATCATGGAAGGGATGGTATTTTCCGGCATGAGGCCACGGGCACCGCGATGCCCTTCTTTATAAAAGGAGGGAAAATTGTTGGGCAGCGCTGCCTGCCGGGTGGTGATGCAGGCTGTCAAACCAATGCACACCAACACGATTAGCAGCAACAACAACGGCTCCGACATGGATTTATCAACAAAACGGAATGGATATTTAGAAATAAAACACGGTTGATTTCTGTTGCCGGCTTTGTTGTGTATCATACAGAAAAGGGTTTACTACTTTGCTTTGACAGGGATTTTAGGGTGGTACAATTTCCACCCAGGAATGCATCATACATGAATGAACCTTCCGGATGAATTACCAAGACGTCCTTCTCAAAGGATGAATATAGCCAATCCTTTATATAAGGAAAAAAGATTCAGCACAAAATCCAGTCGTGTCAGCCGGGCCACTGAAAAACAATGGCGGGCAAAAGCAGTACCTTAAAAGTTGAGACCGCTGATAATACCGGAAACAATCAGCATGAGTAACAAAACAACATAGGCAGCAATCTGCAGCGTCTTTTTCATCACTTCATTTTTTAGCGTTATAAAAACACAAATATGCTATGATGCAACAGGCGGCAACAAGCGGAAACTGTATGAATTGCCCATAAAGGGATATGTGTTTATTCCTTATAAGGATTGCCACTGTTTCTTTTACTCATATGGAAAGCCGCACTGACCAATGCATCTCCTAGGCAACTGCAGAGCTCATTCCTTTGAAATATATAGCCATTCATGTGTGTTTAACGCACCCCATGTAATTGGTTGTTCCATCAGCTTTTATCTGAACGAGTGACAACACAAATAACTCATCAACAATGTCCATCCCATTCCAAGAAACGCATCCATCACGAATTGCAACTTCTTTTTATACCACACCTGCCAAAGACATGGCATCTTTTTTTCATTATGAGTTTTTTAACCATTAATCTACAGCCATGGCACAAAAAGAAAACAAAGGCGGAGTACTGCGCAATGAACAAATTGAACAGGATAATAAAGTAAAAGGAAAAACAGACCCCAATGAAAGAGGTTATGCCGGCACGCAGGATACAGGTGATCATGTGGTAAGGCCCATGGGCACCGAGGTACAGCGTAATGATGGAATCATACCGGATGATGAAAAGGAGGAATAATCCTGGCTGTTAGCTAATGGAGATGTATCCAATCCTTGTTAAAAAGAAGGACTCTTTTTAAGGCAACACTTTCTGCATTTACCTGCAATGCATGCAAGTCCTGTGGAGGCATGTTATTCAGGCATCATAGTCATAGGCCTCCTCTTCCGGGCCGTATCCTTCATCTGCTTCCTGTTCCTCCTCGTGCTCTGTGTCCCATTCCGCCATTTCATCATATGCATGGTCTTCCACAGTTTCCTTGGCATAAGCCTCTGTGGTGCTGCGCAGGTAAGGATGCAAGGCAACAGGATCAGCTCCCGGCACGGCCTTTCTGGTATTGATCTCCCGGCCTATGCCCAGCGTACGCAGGTCAAAGTGCATGATATCACCACTTGCGGCAGGGCCAAAATCGATGGCACCCCACCCCAGGTTGGCTACCTGTCGAAGCGCATAAACAAGGTCGGCATCAAAGTTCAAAAACCCATGTATAGGATCACGGTTTCCAAAGGTGGCCGAGTTACGCCAGTAGCGCAGAGCAGCAGGCGTATTAGCCAGGTAGGTTGCAAACTCGTCATTCCTTTGCTTTAGCTCCTGGAAGGCTTCGTTTGTTTGTGCACCTTTTCTTTTTCCTATATCATCCAGGTAGGCAAAGATGGTGGCACCATGAATCGCAGTTCCGGGTGCAGCTCTTCTTTAATCATCTACAAACCTTACTTTTTCATTCAGCTTTTCATCTAGTCGGCTTCGTTCGGCCGCACTAAGCTTGTCATAGATTTCTTTTTTGGGTTTCCTGATCCAAGCGGCGCCTACCCAGGGATTGCCACCATGGTCTATATCTACGGTAAGGCCATAGATGTGCATGCCAGCGTCGCCTGTTCTGCCGGCGTGTTTTTCCGTAGCTTTACTCAACCCTGTTTTGGCTGCCATCTCCACCAGGCTACAGCCCTTGAACCCTGGCAGCCCCAGCAGATAACTTTCCGCTATTCTTAACTGCCGGATCAATAAATAATGAACGCTTCGGTTGAAAGGAATGCCCAGAAAGGATGGATTATAGGTATAGTGAAACCAGTTAGTGTAATTACATTCCTGGCCGTTGATAGGCACTTTTATTTTCAACCTTTTCAATTCGCTTACCGCATTATTGTTGACAAATACACTGTCCTGGGCAAACGAAGTGATACCCAGGGAGTGTAAAGTTCCCGTCCCGGCCTTGCCGTCTATTCTTTTGTTGGGAACGGCTCTACCGCCGATAACTTCTTCGGCAAAAAAGATCTTTTTTGAAACTGGTGAACGGCTTCAACAAACACTGCATCAATGGGTCCTGTTCCGGCTTCAATGCCGCCTTTCGGATGGGCTGCGTTAAAGGCATCAATCGCCTGTCCGACCGAAGGCTGGTCTAAATACCTTACCAGGTCGGTTCTTACATGTTGCGGGTCTATCTTTTTTTTATTGAAAAAGCGCTTGGTCCATAATACGGCATCCTTATTTTTAGCCGGCGACAGTAAAGCAGCATCCACCTTTTGTCTTTGACTCAAATCAAACGGGGTAACAGCTATGGACAGGTCGCACAACGGACTTGCCACAAGCGCGGGAACAGCCAGCTGGTATTCTGCCAAACCTGGTGTTTGCTCCACCATTGCTGTATCATTTTCAACCCTTTCGTTTTGATCGAGCTCTTCTTTGCCGATTTTTTTCAAAAATCATATCTCGGTTTTCATGCAAAAAGTGATTAGCATTAAAAGCCCATTGCACCAATCGGTGCAGTTGTAGCTTATAGACAAAAAGGTGCCTGCCGCACATCCCTTGCGGCAGGCACCTGGTCTTATTTCAACCGGCGATAAATTTCCACCGACCGGCTGCCGCTTTGGTTGGTGATGGTTTGCTTATAGCGATTCTGCCCCATCCATTCCAATTGAATATTTATAGGCACGCCTACCAGGTCGGTAATAAAGGTGGAGTTGGTATTGACTTCGCGGGAGGCGGTGTCACCATTCAACTGGAAGGTGCCATAACCAAAGCTGGATATGGGCTGGTTATTTCCTTCGGCCGGGTAGGTATTGGCCCAAATAAAATATCCCGACTGGTATACTTTGTACTGGGTGCGCTGATAATGTGTTGTATCGCCCTCTCTTGAAATCTCCATATACCGTTCCTGTTCCCAGGCACCATCCAGCGGCGAGGTAACCGGTTTGCCCACGTTTTGGTACACCTCGGTCATCACAAAGTTTCTATTGCCCTGTCCCGGAAAACGAATGACCTGTGTATAGCCCGTGTCTGTTTTGGTGATGTTCAATTCAATGGTATCTTTTTGTTTGCCGCCCATAGAAGAGTAAAATACATATTCCGTTACCTTGTTGCCCCTTACCCGGTAAGTACCAATGCCATAAATAGCCATGGTATCCATGGTTTGGGGAGAGGCATACATAAAATAACGGTCGGTGTAAATTTTAAACTGGTCTTTTTTCAGGAGGGAATCCTGGCTGCCTTCGGTAGCTCCGGTTTGCCGTATTAGTGAGTAAGCACCTTGCATGCTCATCTCAGATTGTCCGATACTTTTTTCACCGGCAGATAAAAAAAGCACAACCAGGAGAAGAATAATCTTTTTCATAAGTTAGCTTTCTTTGAATTTACAAAAATTCCTGCTGAAATCATAGCGGTTTTTGAAACCGGGTTGTCGCTATTCTGGGCCAGGAAAGGGGTAATAAAACGATTAAGGAACAACCGGCCGTAAACCGTTTCAGCACCTGAAAGCAAAAGGTGAAAAACTTTAAAGCGGCAACGCCAATCAATTCACAGCCTTTAAGCGAGTCCGGTAAGGGGCAGCCTTTTTAAGATTTCATAACCTCCATCTACGGGTTGATTTTTCTTTTCCAACATGAGTCTTTAAACAAAAAGAGTGAGACACTTCCTGCAACTCTTCTTTAAGGTTCCGATACCAGGCTGAAAAAACATCCATCTTGGCAATTCCCTCTTGTTCAATAAAAAAATAAATAATCACTTGCTTAAATATGTCGTTAAGTTTTTATTATTTTTATCACGTCATTGATTATGACTTCATACCCGAACGACACTTTATGAAAAAGCTTTTTGTAAGCACGATCCTGCTCAACATTTCCATTTTCGCCCTGCTATTTTTTTTGTTTCCTTCCCTTAATGTCACTTTAACCGGGGAAGACATGGTGATTGAAACCCTGACTGCCATACTTTTTTTTGGATCTGCTTTACTGGGCCTTTTTTTCTTTTTTAAATTGAAAGAAAAAAAAGGCCGGTATACCTCCCTCTTTATTTTTCTTTTTGGAGGCTTACTTTTTCTGGAGGAAATCAGCTTTGGTGAAAGAATCTTTAACCTGCCCATGCCCGAAGTAGGTGGCGGCAAGGTAGATGGCGTGCACGATGTGTTCCGTATGGCCGCCTTTAAAATAAAAGTCGTTCCCACATCCCTCCTGGTTATTGGAGGCCTGGTTGCAGTGGCAGCTGTTATAGCCCTTGTTATTAAATACAAGGAAAAGCTGTTGGCCTTACGTACAAATATTGCGACTTACCTGCCATTTCTTTTCCTGATTGTTTGCGGTGCCTTTTTAGCCAGCGGTATATTTTTCGACCTGGGACTGGTTCGCTTTTACTCTTTTCATTTATGGGAAGAAATATCCGAAATGAGTGCGGGCCTGACTTTAGTGTTTAGTGCCGTGAGTGTCTACCAAACCAGGAGTACTCAGCGTGTGTTACCAGCCCTTGCTATTACCACTCATCCCCACAAGAAGGAAACTATAGAAGCCATTGCGGCAGACCAGCAGAACTAAGAAATTTAAAAGGCCTGGTTGATTTCACTTTTTTTTCTTTTCCTGCTTTAGACATATGGGGTTTTAAAGAAGTTGGTACCCGTTTTACAACCTGTAGCCTGGATCAAAGAAAAGGATGATGGTTCATTCATTCACCATGTAAATTAAAAACATGGTGAGGCTGGCACTGGTTTGTATTTCCGCTAAGCCGGTTTCAGCAAAGCACCTGGTACCAATTAATTGAAGTTAGGTGCCAACTGGATATCGCCGGCTCTTACAGCCAATGAAGCGACTGGTCTAATTAATCGTGTCTGCCAAAGTTGCGATATATTTATGGCTGGCATTTCAACCTCCAAAACTGAATTGCCATGTAGCGATGAAAGAGATCAAAGCCATCATTGATACGTATAGCGGCATCGATTTTTCCACCACCAAAGCTGCACTGGCAACGGTATCCCGCGTAGAAGGCTCCTCCTACCGCAGAACCGGCGCCCGTATGCTGGTTTTGGACAACGGCACCTGCGTAGGCGGCATTAGCGGCGGCTGCCTGGAAGGCGATGCACTGCGCCGGGCCCAAAAGGCCATTGCGCTGAACAAACCCTCTGTAGTCACTTATGATACGACACAGGACGACAGCCACCAGATCGGCGTCAGCCTGGGCTGCAACGGCATCATCGATGTGTTGTTTACCCCGCTGCAAGCGCAAGACGCTCACAACCCGGTGCGCCTGTTGACCACAATTGCCGACACCCGGGTACCTAGGGTGGTCATTTCCATCACAGCGGCAGCCACCAACCGGGACCTGCTGGGCCAGGTGCTCCTGTATGAAAACGATGACGCCTTTCTGCAGGCATTGCCGCAAAAAGAAATAGCCACTTCTGTTTTGCAAGACCTCAAAACAAGCCTGGAGCGCCAAGTGTCACAAACAGTGGTGTACAAAGCGGGTAACGAAGAGGTGAAGGTATTTATCGAAATGATCCTGCCGGTAACACACCTGGTGATTTACGGCGGCAATTACGATATCTATCCGCTGGTGCGCCTGGCCCGCGAGCTGGGCTGGAACACCACCGTAGTAATGAACACTGCCCGAGCCGAAAAAACCTTATTTAAAACCGCCACACATGTCTTACACAACAAAAGAAGCGATCAACCGGTAATCGATCCCTATACCGCGGTAGTACTCATGGCCCATGATTACGAAACCGATTTGGCCAATCTGCGGCAGGTGTTGCACACAAACGCCGCTTATATTGGACTACTGGGGCCACGCAAGCGAAGCCAGAAAATGTGGGATGCCCTGGCCCGGGAAGGCTGTCCCATTTCTGACCAGGATGCCCCGCGCATTTTTGCACCGGCCGGCCTGGATATTGGTGCCGTTACGCCGGAAGAAATTGCTTTGTCCATTGTGGCCGAAATCCGTTCCCATTTCGCCGGCAGGCAAGGCATGTCCCTGCGACAAAAGCCGGGAACCATTCACGAGCCCTGACCATTCTGCTACAGATTGTCATTGAGGGTACATTATCAGGCTTTTGCTCAGTCCTGTTCAGCGGCGGAATGCCGGTAACCGGAGCGCACCTTGAACACATGAAGGATATGGGGAAATAAAGCATCCATAGCTTCCTGCACGGCGCGGGCAGAACCCGGTAGCGTCAGCACCAGCGAATTTTGAATAAAACCTGCTACGCCCCGCGACAGCATGGCGAAGGGCATTCTTTCCTGTCCGTAGTGCCGCACCGCCTCCATAATACCCGGTATGGGGGTTTCCATCAGTGGTGCAATGGCATCCGGCGTTACATCCCGTGGCGACAGACCGGTACCGCCTGTAAAAATCAGCAGGTCAATATGGGTAGCCACCAGGGCTTCTGCTTTAGCACGGATCGCTGCGGCCTCATCTGGCAGGATTTCGTAGGCTACCGTTTCCACACCATAGGACTTTAGCTTTTCCATAATGGCCGGGCCGGCGGTATCGGTACCATGACCTTTTGAAATCGTATCGGAGCAAACCATCACCGCACAGGTAAGGGCTGCCCCTGCTTCTTTCAGGCTGTCGGATTTACCGCCTTCTTTTCGCAACAGCTTGATGCTGCCAATTTCCACCGCTTTATCAATGGGCTTCAGCATGTCGTACATCGTGAGGGCGGTAACGGCGGCACCGTGCATGGCCTCCACCTCCACACCGGTGCGGTAGATGGTATGCACCTCCACTTCAATCGTGATGCGCAAGCCCTCAATGGTGTGGCGGATAGCAGTGTACTCCACCGGCAGCGGATGACAATCGGGAATGACATCCGATGTTTTTTTGACCGCCAGCAGCCCCGCCGCCCTCGAAAATTCAAAGACATCGCCCTTGGGCACTTTCCGGGCCTGGATAGCGTCTATGGTTTCCTGCCGGGATACCTGTAGAATAGCGGCAGCAACGGCTTTGCGTAAGGTGGTATTTTTTTGCGTAATGTTAACCATAATTATTGATTCACTTTCCATTGATACGATTCGTCTTCAAACACTTCTTTTCCCCATACAGGCAATTCGGCTTTGATGCGTTCCACCGTTTCTTCGCAGGCACTAACGGCGGCTTTGCGGTGCCGGGACGAGGTAAAGACAAACAGGCAGATTTCTCCTGCAGCCACCCGGCCCAGGCTGTGGTGTACGTGCATACAGGTCAGGGGGTATTTGGTAAAAATGGCTTCCCGTATCTCGTGCATTTTTTCCAGCGCCATCTCTTCATAGGCCGTGTAATCAATGGCCGCTACGGTTTTATTGTCGATCACATCGCGGCGCACCTGCCCAAGAAATAGGCTGTGGGCGCCAATGTCGGTTTGGGTGCTGTGCTTTTGAATGCTTTCCGCAATAAAGGAGGCTGGAATAGCGCCTTGTGTAAATA
>JAEWAC010000393.1 GCA_023391895.1 Bacteroidota bacterium | reverse complement strand
AGACATGACCTTGCAGTGCTTTGAGCTGTTCGTGGTGTATTTTAAAAAGCAGACCCGGGTGCTGCATGGCAATCATCCGGTGGTGTTGATCGCCGATCAAGCCGGTTGCCATCAAAAAAAAGTCTGTGAGCAACGGGGCGTTGCCCTTGAACATCTGCCCAGAGGGTGTCCAAAATTAAATCCCGTGGAGCGGTTCTTTGAAGAAGTGCGCAAGGAGCTCTCCAATCACGTCTTTGAAACCATCGGACAAGTAGAAAAACAATTAAGTAAGACACTGAAAAAATACTGGCAGCAGCCAAAACAACTGGTTAAACTTTGCTACTATTCATATATGCGAACTGTCTAAATGAAAACGGTATTAGTATTCACCATTCACCATTGACGACAAATTTCATAAAGCTGAAAACAGTATAGTATGACATGTTTCGTCAGAAAACCAAAAAACCATATTCTGTACCACTACTACCCAAAGCCATTAACATTAGAGTCGTGTGATAAAGCCATTGAACAATGGGTCAAGGCGCAAATCAGTCTGGATGAAAACAAAAAAGAACTGAAAACAGAAGCCAAGGCTACAAACAAAGGTGGAAAAACGCACGTTTCTTTGACTGAGTGTTCAACTATTGAAGATGAGTGGTCAGGATTGAATATAAGGATCAAAACTCCAAAGCCATTGTGCTACTGGTCTGCTCAATGGTATTTTTAAAATCCTATATTCATTAACGAGACCACTTATAGTAGAACTCCTTTTTCAAGTTGCCTCAACACCGATACGTTAAAGTCCTGGTGATAATCTGCGGTGCCTACTGGTTCGCCCGTCGGGCGGCTAATTGCCTCTGTCAGGAGGGATAAAAATTATTACTGTTATATAAATACTTTTTTGAATAACAAATTCGTTTAACGTATCATTACACCCCTAACTGCATTTGTATGCCTAAACTGCTGTTTTTAAGTTTGTTGTTTTTTGTTTTCCAAAAGGTTTATGCCCAATCAACAACCTACCAGGTTTCTGGTGTTACCTCGGATAGCATCACAGTCCAGCCCTTGGCAGACGTAACTGTAACCTTGTTGCGTGAAAGCACTGTGCTGAAACATTCCTTAACCAATGATTCCGGTTATTTTCTATTTCAAGAACTGCTTCCTGGCAGCTATTCACTCAACTTTTCAAATGTAGGCTATGTAACCAAAACCATAACCCTTCAACTAGGTAACGGACCCGCACAACTGGACCTGGGCAAGGTACAACTGGCGCCACAGGCGAAACAGCTGGCAGGTGTAACCGTAACAGCCCAAAAACCCTTAATTGAAGATAAAGGTGACCGCTTAATTTATAACGCAGAGCAGGATATTTCCAATGCAGGGGGTACGGCAGCCGATGTGCTGCGGAAAGTGCCAAACCTGACCGTTGACCTAAATGGTAATGTCCAGATGCGTGGTAACAGTAATATAAAAATATTGGTGAATGGGAAACCTTCTGCCATGATGGCCCGTAACCTGGCCGATGCCCTGCGACAGATGCCGGCCAATGTCATCAAAACAATTGAAGTAATTACCAGCCCGGGAGCACGTTATGATGCTGAAGGGGCAGCTGGTGTTATCAATATCATTACTAAAAAAGGTTTGAAGGGTATGAATGGTTCTGTAAATGCTTCGGTGGGCAACATGAACCGCGGATTGGGGGGTAATATCGGTTATCGCAAGGGCAAAGTGGGCATTAACTTGTCTGCAAACGGTTATCAAAACCGCAACATAAATGAGAACGCATCTACCCGAACGGCTTTAGTGAACGGCCTGCCGGCGAGTATCCTGGAAAGAAGCAGCAGTGCCGACAATACAGGTACGGGTGGTTATGGAGAGATGAGCTTCGATTATGATCCGGACTCCTCCCACCACCTGAACTTTTCAGCAAATGTGTGGGGTGGCGATTTCCCGAGTAACAACACCACTTTTAACCGGCTAATCGATCCTTCGGGCAATGTGATGCAGGCATTCAGAAACGAAAGCCGTTTCAAGAATCCATATGGGAATGGCCAGCTGGACTTTGGCTATACAAAGATATTTAAGAAAGCAGACCAGGAGTTTTCCGTGCTGACACAGTACAGCCGTATGCCGGATAACTACTTTTATACGACGGATCGTTATGAAGAAGACAAGGTAATTTACCGGGAAGAAAGCACCAATTATAGCCGAAACAAAGAATATACCGGTCAGACAGATTATACGCATCCCTTTGTTTTCAATGGTAAAAAGGATACCACCACCTTAAAGCTTGAAATAGGTGCTAAAGCAATTATCCGCGATATAGGTAGCGAATCCCGGGTGGCAGTGGATCATAGCGGACAAGGCATGCCCCAGCCGGATCCTGCACAGGCCAATGACTTTGATTATGTTCAAAAGGTTATATCCGGCTACACATCCTTGCGCCTGAACAACCGTCGCAAGTGGAGTGTCAATGCCGGAACTCGTATTGAACATACGCAAATCAAAGGTGAATTTATTACAACAGGTACAAACCTGAACAGCCACTACAATAATATCATTCCCAACGTTAGTATCTCAAAAGGTATTAAAAAGCACACATGGAAGCTGAACTACACCCAACGCATCACGCGTCCCATGATCTGGTATTTGAATCCCTGGGTCAACCGGAGCGATCCTAAAAATATTTCTACCGGTAATCCAGCGTTGCGGCCTGAACTCAACCATATGGCAGAAGTGGGCCATAGTATCAATACGCCCAAAGGCTTATCGCTAAATACAACAGCATATGCACGCATTACAGATAATGCCATTGAATACCTTTCTGTTGGCAATGCAGAGGGAATAATCAGCAGCCGCCCTGAAAATATTGCACAACGGGAGAACTATGGATTAAGTGTCAATATTTCTTCGCGGCCCAACAAGAACTGGAACCTGAATGGAGGCGGTAATGTGAGTTATATAGATATCAGGAGCCGGGCTCTCCGTCAAAGAAATAGTGGCTTTGTGTGGTATACCAATATCAACACCACTTATAAGCTACCTAAGGATGTGACCTTACAGGCCTATAGCAGCTTAAACTCCGGGTGGATCAGTCTGCAACGTACCGGAAAGACGTTGTTTTACTGGTATGGGTTTTCAGCCAAGCGTGAGTTCTGGGACAAAAAAGCCAGCCTTAACCTAAGTGTCAATAATCCTTTTGCAAAAGGCATTTCGCAGCACTCAGTGGAAAAGGCACCAACCTTTATAGCTGATTCCCGTTTCTTATTTGTAAACCGCTCTGCGCGCCTGACTTTTGAATGGCGTTTTGGACAAATGAGCACCGATGGTGGCCGCCAGGGCAAAAAGATCCGGAATGATGATAGTGGTCGATAGTGAAGTTGCCTTAAGGAAGAGCAGGAAGGGAAATGGTATGTTTTGGATAATCCATGCATTTTCAAGTAACTAAAGTAAAGCCCATAAGCATTGTGTTTTCCCAACTGCCTCATGCCAGTTGTCCGGGCCGTTCTCTACATAATGCTTTTGGTCGGGTAAGCCATTGTGCTCTGTTACACGCTGACACGTTTCTTCTTGTACTCAATTGTTTTCAGTTTCATGAAATCTTTCCGTCAAAGGAGAATGGTCAATGGTGAATATTAAATCATAATACTGATACGAAGCTGGTTTCCAGTTTATGGAATGGTATTGTCCATGGTGCATGGGCCATGCTATTCACCAACGGGATCATCATTTGGTATAACGTCTCTGCTGCCTGTCATGCCGAACTTGTTTCGGCATCTCCCGCACCTGCAGCCTCTTTTTCTTTGTGCTTCTTTGTGCCTTCGTGCTTGGTGGCCTCAAACCAACTCTTTCAAAACTCCATATGACTATAATTTTTCCCTTCTTTAGTCAGCGCTTCTTACTTTTTCTCTTGAAAGAAAAAGTAAGCAAAAAGTTCAAGGCCAACCCGAAGGCTCCGCCCGTTTGGCCGGCCCACGCACAGCAACCCTCATTCCTGAGTGTATCCTTGTTTAACTTCTGTAGATAATTTGAAGAGGTTTACCAATATGGGTTTTTAAAAGAGTTTATTCTTTTTGCGTGCTATGCATGAATACTGAAGGCGCGGTATTCCGCTAATCTTTTCTCAAAGGAATAGATGATTTAAGTTCATGCGGGATAAGGCGCTGCACCAGTC
>JAEWAC010000344.1 GCA_023391895.1 Bacteroidota bacterium | reverse complement strand
CTTGTCCTTGCCATGTCTTCTGTGCTTTGGCTTTGTGCACAGCAGAACACGACCAGATTGTGTACTTGATACAATATTTATCCTGCTAATGAGAATAATACAACTTTTTAAAACCCGTTTAGGGTAGCCAAAAGTTTTGATGCTTCAAAGCTTCAGCTGATTGTTGATGGCAGGCCTTGCTGGAGCTTACTGCCCTCTGGTGCTGGCATGGCAGAGTGCCTCAAAGACTTGCTTTTTTGTAAAAAAGCACTGCACTAGGGCGGCTGTGTGTTTTTGGCCCTTGTCGCAGGAATAACTCCCATTCAAGGCATTGTACAGAGCGAACATGACTTGATTGTAGATGAATAGACCTAATCTATATTTGTTTTTTATTAAGTGCTATAAAAACATTTTAAATCCCTTTTGAATAACCTATCATAGCTAAGTCATTTTAATCTTGTTTGTTCTTAAATAACATCATTCTAAATTTTAGGAGGTGGCGTGAAGTAGTAAATCAATTACCGAATTTCTCCAGCATAATACCTGGTGCCTGGTCTATTAGCTGCGATTTTAGAACGTCTGGGTGTGGAAAATCTGTTCTGAGTAAAACACCCCCATAAGTCGTTTCAATACCATTGTCCGTTTCAACGGCTACCTCAAGCTCGTAATGTTCAAAACTGTCCGCCATTTCTTTATGCCATTTATCAAATAGCTTTTGCCGGCACAAACCGCCCATAGCCCGATCTGTTTCATCACAGGTATAAACAATTACACGTTCCGGCTTAATAAAAAAATGATTTCTTAAAAGCTCTTTGATGGTTATAGAAATTTGTGGGTCTTGATTTTTTCTTACTTCTGGATTGGGGTCGTAAGGATAAAACATAAAATCGCGTACTTCCACATCATAAATCCCTAAGAGCGGAGACAGCATAGACATTACATTCCCGAACTTGCAGAAATATTGTATGCCTTGATAAGTAGTAAAAGTGTAAAATCCGGTTCCTTCGTCGAAGGTGATGTTATAGGGATGCAACTTTCCTGGGCTTTGAACGATTGTAACCGCCAGCCTTGCCTGATTTGACAACCTGCTTAAAAGCCTCCTTATGCGCTTTGAAAGCATCAACTACCTTAGCCGCAGGAGATTCTTTTTTTATGGTTACTTTAATTTTCATATAATTTAAAAAAATGAGTCATCGCTTGTACCTTCAAAACCGCTATGGCTTCGCTGACGTTCCGTCACGGTTTTGAAGGTACAAGCGATGTGCGAGAAAAACAAATTTTTTCGATGAAAAACCAACTTTATTAGCAAAAACGGGTTAGTTTTACTACGTAAAACCAGATTACCCTATTGGTTTTGTCCAAATAAAAAACCAATACACTAAGGTACAACTACAGTGCCATATACTCCAGTAATCTTTAATTTTTAAATAAAATATAACGACCACTTTATCGAAAAACCAGATAAAGGGTCTTAGTAATTTACTATTACTCAAAGCCAATAGAAAAGTTTCACATTCTGATGGTTAAGGCTGTTGACTTTGATATGCGGCTATTACCTGCTGTAACTCGCCCTCTTTTCTATCACGCTCAATTACAATAAATAAAGTAGGTTGTTCAACTACATCGTTATCAGCATAAGTGTCACGGCTGAACTCAGTAATTATTTCAAGTTCACTTAAACCAATCGCTTGTATTAACTCTTTGGCTTTGTTACGAACTCCATCCCACTGAGGAGAATTTTGGAACTCCCACCAAAACGCTTCTGGATAACCCCTTAATTGAAGAACAAAGCGTTCAATCTCATTGACAACCACAGAAGGAAGCGTTTTTTCTGATTTGATTTTTAAAGCCAATGCGTCCATGGATTCGCTGAAAGAAAAAGCAATCGTAGAAGATGCAGAAGCCTATGCGGGTGAACTCACCACAGAAGAGGAGGATGAAGGCAAAGACAAGAGCCGGGGCAACACCGTCTCGGCCCGCAAGCACCAGACAGTCGAGTGGCACCACCAGTGGAAGGACAAGACCTATAAAGGCAGGCCAGGCTCCCTGGATGAACGCAGCAAGTTTGTCTCCAATCACACCCATTATTCCTCCACGGATCCCGATGCAAGGGTAGCGGTGAAATGGGGCAAGCCCCGCCAGTTGAACTACCTGGGTCAGCTCAGTGTCGATACCGCCCACCTCAGTCATCACCACTATCCAGGCGGATTATGCCAGCAAAAAGGACTCCCAGTGTTTGCCGTCCCTGCTTTCCAATACCAAAGACAACCTCAAAGCCGCCGGCCTGCACATGAAGGAAGCCCTGGCCGATGCTGCCTACTCTTCTTCCGAAGCACTGAAGGCAAAAAAGATTACTGACTACATCCCCTGGGCTTTGGGCAGTACAAACCCACCAGAGCAGGCTTCCGCTACTTTCCCGGGGGTGATTATTACAAGTGTTCGCAAAAGGCAAAATTGCCCTTTAAAAAACTGGTCAGTTCCCATGATGGTGCCTACCAGATGAAGGAATACCGCTCTTCCTCGCTGGATTGCAGGCACTGTCCGCTGCGCAGCACCTGCATTGGTAAAAGTGACTTTAAAAAGATCGTGGACACGGTAGACAAACCACTCTATGATGAAATGCACCAGCGGATGCAAACCCGCAAGGCAAGGCGCATGAAAAAGCTGAGGCAGTCAACGATGGAACCCGTGCTGGGTACGCTGGTCAACTTTTTGGGCATGCGCAGGGTGAACACCCGGGGCATCCAGTTAGCCAATAAATGTTTGCTCATGACCGCCGTGTGCTACAACCTCAAACGCCTGCTGAAATGGATGGGTGAAAGCAGTGAAAACGCCTCAAAAATCGCTTGCAGAATGCTTTTATGCTGTGGCTTCTCCTGATGTAGCAGGAAAGGAAAATCCGGCTGGCACTGGCGGTTAGCAGCTGAAGAAACAGATGCCAAGTACCAGGATCGAAAGAAATCAAAACTGATTTTTAGAACCGAGTTGTGCAACGGCCACCGCTGTTGTGCGATCGCTTTTCGTCTCACTACTTTTGTGAAAGTAAAATGTTTGTTCTGGTCAAAGTAAATAGATCCATAAACTTATTCAGTCTTTCAGGTTCTAACTTTTCGAGAAACTTTCCGCCTTTTCTAAAATAAGACCCAACAATAAAACCATCGGCTAAAGGTAGATAGTCGGTAATATTATCGACATTCATACCTGAGCCAATTAATACAGGTAATTTTGTGGCACTTTTTGCTTTGATCAAATCATTTTTGTCTGGATTCAAACCTGTAAACTGACTAGTAACAATGACACCATCTACTAGGAAAAATTCAGCTTGCATAATTTCATCTTTTATGTCTAAGTCGATCGTCAATGAATGAGAACCGTGCTTTTTCTTCACATCGGCAAACACCTTTATGTGTTCTGCCTTTAACTCTTTTCTTCTTCTCAAGATTTTGCCAGCTGAACCGTTAATGATACCGCTACCTCCCACATGAGCAAATACAAACGCTTCGACTCTTATATAATCAAGATCAGCTTCGGCAGCAATCTCCAAGGATGTGATATTTGCTGCCTCAAGCATTTGAATTCCAACTGGGCCATTAAATCTTTTTCTTACTTGTTTGCAAATTTCAGTCATTAAGGCAACACCTTTTTCATCCAATGGCGGTTGAATATAAGGCAAGTCATGATCATTTTCTAAAAGGATACTGTCTACACCTGCTTTTTCATAGATGTCGAGATCTGACAATGCTTGATCTATTACTTTTTGGTCATCTCCATCATATAAAGATGACCCGGGAAGTGGTAAAACTGCGATCACCGCTGCCAAAAACTTATCGGGAAGAACTCTTGCACTTTTCATTTGTACTGTTTTTAGCGAATCAGGTTGTTGAAAGTGTCGCACAAAGGATTGGAGCTTGCTGCACGTAGCGGCCGTCCGTGTTCATCCGTTTGTTTATAGGTGTAAGATAAAAAAATGTTATGATGTTGAGCCTATGTTCTACTTCCGCTATGGTAGCAAACTGGTGTTAGCGGCTGTTAATGTGAAAGCGGGTTAAACTTATGCCCTGCCCCTCCGATTCTTTTAGTTTTTTTATTCAAATACCTTCTTCCATTGAGCTCAAAGAGGGTAAGTGTCAATATAATACGACCATTGCTGTAAAGCGGCTCACCTGCAAAATCTGTTGGTTGAAATCGCACTGTGTCTTTTGCCGTTATTGCTTCCATTAAAAAGTAGGGATACGTTGAATCGACTTGCATCTTACGAGTCTGCCCTGACTTGAAGTTGCTGAACGTGTAGTTGCGACCCATAATCGTAGCATTGAATACTTTGAAATTTTCGCCTGTTTGGTTACGTAGTTTGACCTAAACTTGTCCCAGTCCTTCAACTGACATCAACATTATAAGTATGAAAGCAAAAACTATTCTTTGCATAAAGGTTGAATTGAACAATCGCCGCTAACAGCATGGAAAAGAAAAGGAGCTTTGCAACAAAACGGAACAAAGCTCGCTTTCTTATTGCTTTAGCTCAAAGCCTTGCGGCAAAATTCGAGGCATTTCTTTACTTCTGCTACCGAAGTAGATTCCTGCGGCACCTGGTATTCCAGCTCAATGGTGGCCGGGAATTTATATTTCTGATCACGCATCAACTGCAGTACTTCTTTAAGGGGCGTGTCTCCCTGGCCCCAGGGCAGGTTGCCTTTGCCGTGTTCGGCGGTTTGCCGGTCTTTGATGTGCATGCTGGCGATACGATTGTGCTTTTTACGGATCAACCCTAAAGGATCTGCGTTGCCCGCGGCCACATAATGGCCTAAGTCCAGGTTCAATGCATTGGTCGGCGATTGCGACAGGGCGGTATCCCAAAAAGTTGGCGTTTGCTGCTCATGACCATGGTAAGCTACTTTCATACCGTGTTTTTGCGCCATCTGTCCCAGTTTCAAGGTATGGGCGTCGTTGCCCGGGTGTTCGAGTGTAACGTGGCTGGCGCCCAGGAGTTTGGCAGCACGCAGGCCGTAGTTTATCTCGGCGTCTGTATTTTGCTGGCCAAAGGCATCGGGCTTGAAAGCATAGATCTGCACGCCGGCCTGGTTGAACATTTTGCGCACCTGCTCAAACTTAGCCATCGGTGCCGATTGCCGCCACTGGGCCAGTTCCTCCCGGTAGGCTTTCATCTGTGCTTCTGCATTGGCCAGTTCTTTTTGTTCGGCATCGGTCAGTGTTTCTTTGTTGTTACGCTTCCGCATCAGGGGAAAAACAGACCTGAAATTAACGTTGTTTTTGGGGGCGCCGGCAAACGATTCGGCGGGGCCGCCCATCAGTTCCACCGCGCTGATGCCGCAGTCCAATACATACTTGAGCGTGGCTTCGGCGCTTTGATCGGGCAGGTCGCGGAAAGAATAGGTGATCACCCCCACCTGAACGCCGTTAATGAGCGATTGGGGTTTTCGTAGGTTTCGGATAAAAGCAGGTGCTGCCAGCAATTGGTTGCTGCCAATTGCCAATCCGGATGCAAGCAAAGTGGCAGTGCTTAAAAACTGCCGGCGTGTTGACTTTTTTTCCATACACTAATTGAGTTTATATAGCCAGTTGATGGTAACAAGGGAAAGTACGGGTTCGAGTTACAGCTCTTAAACGGCCAAAGCCGCCACAGGAATCATTGGCCGTGTTCCGGAATGCTTCACACTGCTGCCACCAACCGGAAAAGGACTTTGTACCGTATGGGTTTTTGAAAGAAATCTGCCGGGTCAAAAACCTGCTGCCAATTAAAGATAAGGTGTCCGGAACTTTTTTAAAAGCCCATATAACTAAAAAGCTGTTGTGCTGATGGATTAGCTGGCTTATGGCAGGTTTTAGAGAACAGGGGCTTTAAATTTCGGCAGGCTGTTAGTGTTTTCAAAAGCCCATGTTGTGCCTTCGGGTTTTTATTTTCCTTTTGCCACTTCATAATCCTTTCCGTGTTCGTGGATGATGATCTTTATGGGCTGTCCGCATGCATCCTTTACAAACGTGATCTGCGTATTGAAGTGCTCCAGGTAAAACACCTCGTCGCTTTCGGCAAGTAACGGATATTGATGGTTTCCGCCGAAAACAATATGCAACTGGTGTTCCTTTAGTAAAAAAGAGATCTTGCCCTTTCCGGTGCCATAGGTTCCGGTCCGTTGCTGAAGCACGGAGTCCGGCAACGCAACTCTTTTTCTCCTTTTCCACCTACTTTTTTACAAACTTATATGTCTTAGAAAGTATTGAAGTGTTTATTCTTAAAAAATAGATGCCTGACGGTAATATATTCCACTCGGTAATCGTCACAGAACTGGAACTCATATAATGCCTTCTATCTACTAGTTGTCCCATACCATTATAAAGACATATTTCATAGTTCATAATGCTATCCTTTGAATTAGAGACAACAATACTGCTATTGAATGGATTAGGGCCAGCACTAATGGAAACAGACGCATTCGAAATAAACATTTCATTACAGTCGTACTGAACGGTAGCGTTCCTTGTATTGCCACCTAATGTAAGCCAAAAGCCATTAGTCTTTATGGCTTCTGGAGCCTCATACTTTAATCCACCAAAATTGCCAGAGGCTAAGGTTTCACCAACAATATGGATTTGGTTTTTGGAGTCTACTGCAATAGCATTTCCATTTTCATCAAATAAAATGTCGTCGTTATGTCCAGGCAAGTTACTGCCTCCTGTAAGAATCCAACGTGTGTTGCCCAAGCTATCAATAGCACCTATGAATACATCTGTATTCCCTTTAGATGAAAACGATTCACCATCAAATTGAAAGTCATTTGAAAACTGGCCTGTAAAGTATGTAATCCCACTTTTGCCGGTAAAAAGGGAAGAAATGCCATCTCTCCCTTTACTTCCTGCTTTTTTAGCCCAATTGATATTGCCTGCCGTATCACATTGAAATAAAAAGATGTCGGAAGCACCAGAAGACATGAAACTGCTATCACCAATTTGAATGTGGCCCCCGAATGTTCCGCAAAACAGATAAGCATTAGCTGAAATGTCAATGGCAGTAGCCATTGGGGTATACAAACCTGCGGAAGGGAACTGCTTTTTCCAGATTAGCACACCCGTGGCATTGTTTAATTTAGCAATAACTGCATTGCTATTGTTGGTATTAGCAATTTTTCCATTTCCTGCGACAAGTATATCTCCTGCCTTATCAAAACGAACTTTATATGCGCCCATACCTAAATCTGAACAAAAGTTCTTTGTCCAAATTATATTTCCATTGAAATTGATTTTTGTAATAAAGTTATTAGGGCCAACAACCATTTGACCTAAAAGAGAAACTTGTCTTCCATAGCTGAAACCACATAGTATGATTGAGCCATCGTCAAACAGGTCAATAGAAGTTATAGTATTATCATTGCCATTGAGGGTACTTTGTACAAGTTTCGTCCATAACAAGCTACCTGATGCAGAAAATTTTTTTATAAATGCGTCTCGATGATCGCCATATTGAAACACGCCTGTAATATATATGTTACCGAATGAGTCTATAACAAATTCACCTAAGCTACTGTTCTCTATTTTGATGGATAAGTTTAGATTTCGGGATGAGTCGTACCTGAAGAGACTTGCGTTAAAGTATGTACCTGTAACAGGTTGAATGAAATTACATCTTGCTCCAACTGTATCATTGGTAAAAGGATTCAATGGATTTTGAGAAGTGGTTGTTATATAGTAGTTGTCTTTGCTGTCGATTTTAATGGCGTTAGCGGCATCAAACGATTGCCCTGCAAAGAGCTGAAAGTGCGCCCATTTTGGAGGTTGCCCACATAATGAACTACTTATCGTAACAAAGAAGAATATGAATGTCAAAAATCTCATTAGCAATTGAAACGACTTTAGATGGCACACAACGTCAGAGGGTGCAAAAAAGGGTGTCTGCCTTGCCTTAAAGGTATTGTTCCGTCTTCACAGTTCAAAGTGCGGGCGGGTAGCTTTGTAGGCCTAAACTGCTCATTATAGCTTACCTCCAAGGTGCCTACCGCTTGCATCCCCCAAGCAAAATGCATGAAAAAGCTCAGACAATCCCCGGTGGAACCGGTGCTGGGTACGCTGATCAACTTCTTGGGCATGCGCCGGGTGAACACCCGGGGCATCCAACTGGCCAACAAATGCCTGCCCATGGCAGCGGTGTGCAATAACGGGAAAAGACTACTGAAATGGATGGGATGGGTGAAAACGGGAAAAACACCCAAAAAAGGCTCGTGCAGCTCCTTATTGCGTTATGGCTTCCCTGGATGCAGCAGGGCAGAAAAAGGAGATTGGCGATGGCGGTTAGCAGCTGAAGAAACAGGTGCCCATTGCCTGATCAAAAGGGCTCAATACTGATTTTTAAAACAGAGTTGTGCAACGGCCACTGATGTTGTAGGCTGTTAGAGGGAACTTGCTTTTAAGAAGATTCTACAAGTAAGCTGCAATCTTCTTTGTCAAATACCACCTAGACTAATTATCCATATTATAAAAGCTAAAACCAAAATGGCTTCACTGATGTAAAAACTCCTTTTGCTTAATATTTGCTGTACAAGAATGTCAACTATAAAAATTCCAAATGCAAATCCCAAATAAATATATGGTGCTAATCCCCCTAAGCCTGGATCACTTTTCATCCTGGAAATTATTATAAGCTCATAAATCCCAACACATAGAGCTACAAATGCTAATAACTGAAAAGGTGTCCATTTGTATTTCATTCCGAAACTATACTTACAACTAATTTAAAAATGATTAGCATTTAAGATTCACCTTAAAAGCTGTTTGATACATAGCCTACAACGAACAGGGCTTTGTACAGGTGGGGAATTAGCATTCCGTCTGCCCATTACCGCTGCTCAATTTATAAATTAAAGTTCATTGTTTATTCTGTTGCTCGGCTTTGTTCGTCACGCTGGAAGTGCCGCCGATGCTTGCACATAGCTGATGTAGCAATGTTGTGCCCCACTTGCACAAAACCACCTGTTGTAGGCACGGCATCCGTGTCTTCCGAAACTTATTTGCCAAAGAGTTTTGATAAAAGACCTCTCTTCTTTTGTCTTTCAAATCCCCACAATAATTCTGTTTGATGACGCACTGCATTGTCAATGTTTGGTCCCAACTTGCCCCAAGCAAAGCCTGCACCATTTGGTTTATTTCGCAAGTCAGCCACTACAAAATTGTCGGGCAGTTGCGCTGTAAATTGTTTCAGCGTTGTGTCGCTTGAGTTCTTTGCCTGCTCAACGTCTACAAAACCATTGTTGATGCTCCAAATGTCCATGACCATTTTTTCATGAATAGTATCAAGGTGGGATTGTGAACCTTGCTTGCTAAATTCATCAACATGCTTTATGAACTCTGCTAAGTCTTCTGAGTGTTTAACAACTACGGCGGGGTCATGACAAACGTAATATACATGTCCCCAATTACCATTATTGTCTACATCTAAAATCCAAAAGTTACCAAAACCGTCACCTGCAAGTTGTACTGAATGCGGAAACACATTTTCAAATCCAAATTGCCCTATGCCATCAAAAGTTACTTCATCAATTCCTGAAAAGTCAAAACCGCTTGCAAACCTCAATAGTTGTCTAATGTCATTGGGAATAAGTCCAGTTGGAAGCTGCTTTGCTAAATTTTCGATTTGTTCGTCACTCAAACCTTGTTTTAGTTCTACATGATATTCATCACCATCTTCTGTTTCATAACGGTTATTGAGAATTGCTTTGAGTTGCTCCAGTGCTGTCATTTTGTGAGTTTGATTTTGTAGGATTTTCACTTGCTTGTTGTCTTGCTCCTTGGAGTTGCTGCAAGATGTTGCAGGTGTCAATACAAAAATGGTCAATATAGTTTTGGTGTGTCCCAATATGCTTGCCTACAACGGCAAGGACTTTAAGCAGTATGGGTAATTTGAAAAACATCTGTTTAACCTTTCCTCTATTGATGAATAAAGTTAAAGTGAATAAAACATTTTAAAAAGCTCATAATGCTTAAAATCGATGTTAGGCGAAGTAAGGGTTGTCAGTCCGAGGCGGAACCATAGATAAAAAGGCATTTACCTTCAGACAGAAGAACAAATCTGTAGTCCCAGAACACAGGGTATCCAGGAATCCCTTTTTCATCAGGATAGTTATAAATGGTTGTGTTATGGTTAATGAAACTTGAAATGTACTCTTTATATTCCTTTTGTCGCTGCTTCAGTTTCTCTTCTCGTTCTTGATTTAAACTTAACCCAGCCCAAGTATCACCTCTATAATCAAGTCCAAAGTTTATTTCTTCCCAAAAGTCATCAAGACTCATAGGCACCAAAGTGATTTCGTCTGGTTGGCTATTTGGATATGCCTTCTTTAGGGCTGCTTTAAAAGCTTCCAGATTGGTGCAATGATCAAAAAAATCTATTCCAAATTTCACCTCATAGTTATATCCATACATCAATTGTTCAAGCTGGTATAAAGTGGTTCCAATATCTCGAGGTGTCATATTAATTCGCCTAATGGTTTAAGGGCTTGATTTGCCGTATAGGAAATTTATGTTCCTGACGCTCAGCTCTTATTCTGCACTAAAGTAGTATGGGTTCTGTTGGATTGCAATAGGAAGCCTGTATGGCAGCAAATTTTGTGTTAGTGGCCGCCTATGACTTTTTATGTAAGGCTGTTTTTTGAAAAAAAGCCAGCTCCTCAAAAACGGAATATTGTTTTGTGTCCTTCTCTTCCTCCCTTTCCTCTGTTTCTTCTGAGAGATCCACAAAAGTTCTGGGCAACTGGAGCAGGGCTGAAACCTGGAGGTAAGCAGCCAAAGCGGCCTGCTTGTCACTTTGGCTCCCCTGCTGGATCTGGTTGACCAGGTGGGCTAGATGCTTTTCTCCTTGGATCCATTCCTGTACTTCAGGATACACAACTATCAATTTAAGGTTTCGCAACGGCACCCAAA
Source organism: Bacteroidota bacterium (assembly GCA_023391895.1). GTDB lineage: Bacteria > Bacteroidota > Bacteroidia > Chitinophagales > Chitinophagaceae > Flavisolibacter. The sequence continues at coordinate 3,232 of JAEWAC010000344.1, read as the reverse complement.
AAGCCGCGTATTATCAGAACAATTGAACCCAAAAGCAAAGATTTTCATTTACCCAAAACGCCTTTTCCCCTTAACTGCCATATTGCGTAGTTCCATTCTTACTTACTCTAAACCAGCTGATTTCCAACAAGCCGTTACCTGAAAAAAGGACTAACGTTTAAAATAGCCCGGTCTGAGTCCTGCAGTATACAATCCGGGTACATTACATAACCGGTCCACATAATGGCCTGTTCATTCTGGTTGTCCGGGTGCGGCAGGCCAAAGGCATGGCCTAATTCATGACCACCACCGCCAATCCACCGGTTCGGATTTAAGTTATCCTCATTCTCTCCCAATAATCCTTTGAGGTCCTGGTCGCCCATGGCACAAAACCCAGGGGTGCCGGCACCGCCGCCCGGTGCTGCTACATACACCAGGTACGTATACTGGCTGGTATTAAATTTTGAACCTAATAATGCCTGCATATCAGTATAGGTATTGTAATAACCATAAAACCTTGGGTCCTCGCCACTAAAAGGGCCATTGTAACCATTGTACCAGACCGAGTCGTGACCTCCTGTTAAGGTATCCACGACAAGCGGATTGATCACAAAAGTTTTATGGTTACCCATCTGGTTCTTATACCACTGCCGAAGACTCAGGACACTGGCTTTCAGAGCGTCATAATAACGCTGGTTGAACGTTTTGTCTTTTGGTGTAACGAGGTAAACTAGTACAGAATGAAGGATGGGATTAATGGTGACTTCCTGGATGACACTGTCCCTGCCGGCAGAGTTTGCTACCACCAGCTTTACCAAGTAGGTTTTATTCACCGAATAGGTTTTTTGCACGTCTGTCTGGGAACTGGTGTCTCCATCGCCAAAATACCAGCTACTGGAAGCAGCTCCCGAAGAGGTATTGGCAAAGTTGACCGTGCAGGGCAACTGCCCGTCATTGACCAGGGTGAAGGTAAAAGCAGCTTTTGGAGGCTCCATTGTCAGATCGACTGTTTTGGTTATACTGTCTTTCCCCCGCTGGTTCTTAACGACTAACGTGACGGCATAGATTCCGACACTGGCATAGGTATGTTCCACCAGGGAATCGGTCGCAGTGGTCCCGTCACCGAATTCCCACCGGTACTCCCTGGCGAATTGCGAGGTGCTGGTAAACGTAACCCTTACGCCACTTTTATCATTACGGTCTACCTTAAAAACAAAATCAGCTTTGGGGTAAGGAGGATAGACAGGAGGATCGGTATCTTTTTTGCAGCCTGGAAGGGTGGTTACCAAAGCAATGATAGCAGTGAGTAGGAAGATGGATGAATTAGACTTCATGGTTTTGGTGTTTCGTGACTTGGAGATTTAAGAAAGCCATTAGCAATATTATTTTTCTGATCTTGGCAAAAAATCAAAAGAAAATTTCTAACCTAAAGGATTTCTATGGGACTGACGGTAATTAATAGAGGGCAGAATTATTACCGGTAAAGATAGGGCTTGGCACCAGCTTTGAACAGCTCCAACGGCATGGGGCTTTTGGATAGGAATCAGCGGCTTGTACGATTAATTATAGACTCCTTTTTCCTAACAATTGTTTTTGAGAGGCGATTAAAATAGAAAAAATCCTGTTGATGTTGAAAACAATATTGTGTTTCTACTGGTACAGGGATCGTGAATATCTTTGTGATATTTTTAAAATCTTAAAATGGCCATCGGCAACCTTAAGATACATAAAGAATTTTAATTATACAAGAACAAGGCTTTACAATCTAAAATTTAGTTGTACCCCTAGATATAGTTGACGTATATTAAAGCAAATGACATCAATTTAGGTAATTAATGACGGCAACCTGCGATCTTTCGCAGGATGAAATTATACTCATAAGGAGTTTCAACAAATGAGAACATTTCAAACGTTCATAAAGGATCTGGATAAGTACTTTTAGGAATTAAAAAATAGAAATACTTTATTAGATTTGTACCGATAGGTAGAAAGTGAGCAAAAGCGAATAAAAGTGACACAGTTCAAAGATGCTTCTCTTTTTGCGACACAAATTTGACACAAACCGCCTCTAAACAACTGATTTACAAGCTAAAAGGGCTCCAGTCCTGGGCACGGCCACTCCTGTTAGCGGCTGGTATCTACAGAGTCATACCAATATTTTCATCGTAGAGGAAGTATACGTTGCCATCCTGTGTCTTTATACCTTTTATGGATAGGTTCAGACCACAAACGAACTGCTTTAATTCTTGATTCTCAAACTGAGGCAGGTCTAATGAAGCATACTGAATAGGAAAATTGTCTGCATTAGGATTTGGCGTATGTATGTATACAGCATCTTCCCCTGCTTCTTGCTCGTCAATTTCAATCCATAGCTGATATGGGTGAGGATACGCTTGCAGTTTAATGGAAAGCTGCTGATAGACTTGCAGCAGTTGTTCCAGGTGTTGCCGCCTTAATGGCCAGCTTTGGTTTGCTGCACCATCCCAGTCCAAGTGGGTATGCCACAGGTCAAACCATGAATTAGTGCCTCCGCTAAAATCCAGACTGCTGATTATGCTTTTTAAAGTTTTGGTCATTTGTTTAGAATCTGCTTGCTACTTACGGCAGACTGTGCAAAAAGGGTGCTGCGCAGGTTAAAGGTATTCTACTGGTATCATACTTCAAAGTGTCGGTAGCTTTGCATCTCTAAATTGTTTTATATGGCATATGTTCAGGGCATCCACCGCCTGCAAACAGCCATCTTTTGTTTGGAGGACTTTATAGCCTCAGACGCACCCGTGCGGGTAGTGGATGCTTTTTGTGAAGGGATCGACTATGCCGCTTTAGATTTTAGAGGCAGGTATACTAGTGACAACTGCCGGCCCTGCTTTCATCCATCCCTGCTGCTGCGCCTCTACATTTATGGCTATTTGAATGGCATCCGCTCCTCCCGCAAACTGGAAGCCGAGTGCCGGCGCCATATGGAAGCCTAATGCTGAGTCATACCCTTTGAACGATATAGCAAATGCAATACAGGAAAACTTTGCTTTGTCAGCCCCTGAAAATCAACGTAACTTTAGGAAACACCCAGCTATCGCATTACATAGGAGCCTATGTTAGGCGACGTTTAAGCGAAAGCTGCACTATTTGGTAAACCAACGAGGAACAGCATATTGTTGAAGGAAAGTATTGCAAATAGTTTTGCTTTCTGATTTACTTATCATGAACCAAACAGCAAAGAAGCCAATCATCAGAAGAAGTGATGAAGAAAAAA
>JAEWAC010000323.1 GCA_023391895.1 Bacteroidota bacterium | reverse complement strand
GCAGCAACCTGTGTACTATCGGTCTGTGCTTTTGTACTGCTGAAAGAGAGCGCCAAAAAAAGAGCAAACAAGGAAGGGAGGATCTTTTGTTTCATATCATCGGCATTTAAAAACAACCATCCGAAGTAGACACCACGGATGGTTATGGTAAGGGTATGGAAAAGGGTACTTAGTTTTTGTTTACAGCGGCTTTTGTTTTGGACTTAGCCTTGGCTTCGCCTGAAACAGCCGTACCTGATTTTTGATGTTCTGCCCCGGCACTGCCATCTACGGTGGTGCTGGTTTCAACAACGGCAGAAGTTTCATGGGCCTTTTCTTTGGCTTGTTCTGCAGCGTTGACAGAAGCCTGTGCTTTGGCGCGGGCTTCTGCTTTGGCATCGGCTTTTACCTCGGCCGCTTTCTCGGCAGCGGCTTCTTTTTTAGCTTCTGCCTTGGCTTTTACTTCTGCCTTTTTTTCTGCAATGGCTTCTTTTTTGGCTTCCACTTTTTGATTTACTTCTGTAGTGGTTTGTTCTGCTTTATTTACAACCGGCTGGGTGTTGATATCAGCATCCACGTTGGCATCGGTTTGTACGGCCGTTTCCGCTTTAGCACCAAACACGGCTGAATTTTCGTTAGCATGTGCTTTCGCCTGTTCCGATGCGTGTACATTGGCCTGGGCATTGACACGGGCACCAGTATTTACATCAGCAGCCTGGGTGGCAGTATTTTTTAATTCTTTGGTAGCCCTGATGCTTTTGTGAGCAACCCCTTTTGTAGCCGCAGCCGTTGTGGTTCTTACTTCCACTGCTTTGGTGGTAGTGGCAGACACAGCACTTTTAGTGGCGGCCGTTGCCCTGGTAGCGGCCCGGTTGGCAGCGTTTACATTGACCGATTTGGTTACCGTAGCGTTGGTGCTTTTGGTCAGGCCTAAACCTAGTTGCGCAAAGGAAGTGGTAGCGGCAAAAGAAGCGGTTAATAACAACAGAGATGTTTTCATTGTCTTCATAGTTAACATTTGTTTTATAAGGTTTTGTTGGTACATAGAACTGCCTGAAGGCAAAAGGTTTAAACACATCCTTAACTTTTTTTAACCCTGCTTAACATGACCATTTTTGAAGAAAATTTCGCTCAGACTATGGGAATTTGAAGAAGTTTAATCACAGATTCACGGATTGAAAAAAGGATTTCACAGATTCGTAAAAACATATGGGTTTTTGAAGCAGTTGAAAGAGTTGACCAGTTGAATGGTTGAGAGGTTGAATATTTTGTATTGCGTGTGGTTTTTTAAAAAAGTTTACCAGACTTTTACTTGATCAGACTGGTTGCTATTTAATAATACCTCCCACCTGTCATGCAGAACTCGTTTCGGCATCTCCTGCTTCTATAGGGACTTTTAAAGAAGTTTACCAACATCATTTTACTTATAAGAGTATATGGGGTTTTGAAAAGGTTTGTTTGGGATGATGTTGGGCCACGAAGACTCAAAGACATAAAGGAGCACAAAGAAAAAAATTGCTGAAGGTGCGGGATATCCCGGCTCAAGGAAGGTATGACAGAGGTAAGTGGACTTTGTTTATTGGAAAAGCTTTAGGCGTAAACCACATCTTTACAAACCCATATGGACTTTTAAAGAAGTTGATGATTTTATATGCTTAGCAGAATAACATTCAAATGCCCATGTTAATAAGATGACAGTTGACGGATGACAGTTGACAGAAAGGAAAGCCTTCAAAACCCCATATGCTCCTCATTTTTTCATTTTTCATTTTACTTTTTTCATGGCTCTCTCCACCGGGACTCCCTAGCAAGTGGGGGCCTATTAGGGTTACTGGCTCTATCAACACCCTAACTAAAAACATTCTTATATTTGCGCTCCATCAGCTAATTCAATAGATCATGTAGAATAACATTTCTTTCAGGCAAGACAGGTAGCCGGCTCCATGCAGCCCGCTACAATCTTTTAACCCTCAAAGAAAGAAGTTATGCTTATTCTACAAAACATTTCCTACCTCCATCCCAACAAAGAGTTATTGTTTGAAAACATCAACCTCACGGTAAACCATCACGATAAAGTAGCCTTGATTGGCAACAATGGTTCCGGCAAATCCACGCTGCTGAAGATCATTGCAGGAGCATTACCCGTTTCCGCAGGCACGCTGACTGTTGATACCCTGCCTTATTATGTACCGCAGATCTTCGGGCAGTACAATCATTTGACCATTGCACAGGCATTGCAAATAGAAGATAAACTGGCGGCACTCAACCAGATCCTTTCCGGCAATGTAACGGAGCACCATCTGAACCTGCTTGACGACGATTGGACGATTGAAGAACGCTGCCGCGAAGCGTTGCACTATTGGCAATTAACAGGTTTGGACCTGACACAAAAAATGGATACGTTGAGCGGCGGGCAAAAAACAAAAGTTTTCCTGGCAGGCATTTCCATTCATCAACCCGAACTAGTGCTGCTGGACGAACCCAGTAATCATTTGGACACAGCCGGCAGACAGCTCTTGTATGATTTTATTCACGCTACAACAAGCGCAGTAATACTGGTAAGCCACGACAGGAAATTATTAAACCTTTTAGATACCGTTTGTGAGTTGAGCAAAAGAGGCATCACTGTTTACGGCGGTAACTACGAGTTTTATAAAGAACAAAAAGGGGTAGCCCAAAATGCTTTGCACCAGGACCTAAAAAGCAAAGAAAAAGCTTTACGAAAAGCCAAAGAAAAAGAACGGGAAACGGTAGAAAGGCAACAAAAACTGGATGCCCGTGGAAAGAAAAAGCAGGAAAAATCTGGTGTACCCACCATCATGATGAATACCCTAAGAAACAGTGCCGAAAAAAGCACTTCTAAAATCAAAAGTATTCATGCCGAAAAAATCAGTGGCATTGCCAACGAACTGCAGGAACTGCGTTCATCATTGCCCGAGGCGGACAAAATAAAACTCGGCTTTGACGACTCTGCACTGCACCACGGGAAAATGTTATTTACCGCTACCGACATTAACTATGCTTACGAAAAGCAATGGCTCTGGGCAGAAAACCTGACGTTTCAACTGAGAAGTGGCCAACGAATAGTCCTGAAAGGTTTGAATGGTTCGGGAAAAACAACCCTGATCAAAATAATAGTAGGACAACTGGAGCCGCAAACCGGCACTGTTTACCGGGCAGACAACAAATGGGTGTATATAGACCAGGACTATTCGCTGATCAACCATCAACTCACAGTTTACCAGCAGGCCCAACAGTTTAACAGTGCGGCCTTGCAGGAGCATGAAATCAAGATCCGGCTGAACCGCTTTTTGTTTACAAAAGAATACTGGGATCAACCGTGTCATGTATTGAGTGGCGGAGAAAGAATGCGGCTGGTGCTTTGCTGCCTCACGATCAGCCAACAAGCGCCCGACATCATTATACTGGACGAACCCACCAATAACCTGGATATCCAGAACATTGAAATTCTGACAGCCGCTATCAATGATTACCGGGGCACCTTGATCGTGGTATCACACGATGCCTATTTTTTAGAACAAGTGCATATTGAGCAGGCCATTAACCTGTAAGGTTGAAGGGATGCTGGTTATGGGTTTTTGAAGAAAGGCAAAAGGTAAAATGCAAAATGAAAAAAGAGAGAGAGGAGTACATGGGGTTTTGAAGGCTTTCCTTTCTGTCAACGGTCAACTATCAACGGTCAACTTATCAACATGGGTTTTTGAAAAAGATGCCTCCCCTTCGCCTTAGCCAATCTGCTCTGTATAAAAAATCAAACCCCAGAGCAGGGCTACGCCAAAACCAATCAGTATCAGGCCGTTGAGGCGGTTGATGAGGAGAATGTTTTTTAAGGTCAGCCGCTTTCGGAGCTTGCCGGCCAGCACCACTTTCAAAATATCGAACAGCAGCACCAGCAAGAGGGCCACCCCAAAAATAACAAACCGTTGTTTGAGCGTATGCTCGATAAAAGCAGTGGCCGTGGTAAGCCAGAAAATAATAACCGCCGGGTTTAAAATGTTCATGAAATAACCGGCCAGAAACATCTTGGCGTAGTCGCGCTTGCGAAACACCAGCAGCTGCTCCCCTTCTTCGTTGACCTTTACTTTTTTGAAGAACAAAAAATAAACGCCCACCGAAATCAAAAACAAGCTGCCCATGATCCCAATAGGGGTACGCATTTCGTTCAGCGAACGAAAAATTTCCGTAAAAAAATTACTGGCAATGGCTAAAGAAATATCACTTACAGAAACACCGGCAATAAAAGCCAGCCCACCTTTTACACCGTTGTTGATGCTTTGCTTGAGTATGGAAAAAATGACCGGCCCCACAGAAATGCTCAACAAAAACCCCAATGTAATTCCTTTCAATATGGCATCCAGCATAACGATCGAAACTCCTTAAAAATAAAAACCTCTCTGCAGCAGTCAAAGAGGTTAGCACAAAGAACGCCTAAAAATTATAAATAAGATTGTAAAAATTCATTCCAGTCCTGCAGCATCTTGCCTTTTAACACCCTGGGAAACTTGTGCTGGCTGCCCAGCTTTCCTTTGGCTTCCATGAACTTCAAAAAAGCCTCTTCGGGCAACTTTTGCAAAAACACGTCTTTCAGGGCACTGGTTCTTTCCACCGCGTAATCATCATTCAGCTCGCACAGGTGCTGATCAATTTTTTCCCGCAGTACGTTTTCATCCACCGCATCATCACAAGCTACATACCACTTATGGGCAAAAAAGTTTTGGTACGGAAAACCCACTACAGTGAACTCCGGAATGCAGATGTTCAGCTCCTCGCTTACCATTTGCACGGCCTTGTTCATGTTGTCTACGCTCAGGTGCTCACCTACCAGGCTCAAAAAATGCTTGGTACGGCCGGTAATCACCACCTCGGCCCGCTCCTTGTCTACAAACCGTACGGTATCGCCAATCAGGTAGCGCCAGGCGCCGGAGTTGGTGCTCATCAGCAGGGCATAGTCCCGTCCTTCTTCCACCTCGTGTATCATCAGCGCCCTGGGGTTTTCCACCATTTTGCCGTCGCTGTCAAAGTTCTCATCGTTGAACGGCACAAACTCCATAAAGATGTTATTGTTCAGCACCAGCTTCATGCCTTTGGCATGCTCGCGGTCCTTAAAACCAATAAAACCTTCGCTGGAAAGATAGTTTTCGATATACACAATGGGCTTGGCCAGCAGTTTTTCAAAACCTTTTTTATAAGGCTCAAACGCTACACCGCCGTGCACAAAAAACCCGAAGTTGGGCCAGATGTCGTGTATGGTTTTTACCTTGTAGTGCTCAATGATCATTTCCATGCACATCTGGCACCAGGCCGGTACGCCTACAATGTAGCCAATGTCCCAGTCGCGGGCATGCTCCACAATTTCGTGCAGCTTTTGGTTCCAGTCCTTAATGGCGGCAATGCGGCCACCGGGTTTGTAAAACGTCTGAAACCAAAACGGTTTGTTCTTCATCAGGATGCCGCTCAAGTCGCCGGCATACCAGCCTGCCTTGCCTTTTTGCAGGTCGGTAGCGCCGCCCAGCATCAAAATGCCTTTGGTCACCGAGTTGTAGGGCAGGTTCTCATAATGAATAAGGGACAGTAATTGCCGCAGGTAGTTAACCCGGTTGCTGCGCAGCATTTCTTTGGTAACGGGTATGTATTTACTGGCGGCTTCCGAAGTACCGGAGCTCAGGGCATAAAATTTAATTTTTCCCGGCCAGGATACATCGGGCACACCATCGAGGGTTTTCTTCCACCACTCGTCGTAGATTTTATTATAATCATGCACGGGCACTATATCCTGAAACTTTTTACCAATGTGACGGCTTAATAAAATATCGTCAAAGCGGTATTGTTGTCCAAATTCAGTGAAGCGGGCTTTTTTCAGCAGCTTTTTCAACACACGCAACTGCTGACTACGCAGGTCATTTTCAGTCAGGCGGAGTGCTTTTGCAATCGTTTTGGGTATTTTAATGTCTAGTATACTGGCCATGCACGAATACGGTTATCACAAATAAACAGTAAAATTAGCAACTTTAGTACGCCGGGTCTATAAAGCGCCCAGATAACGGTAGTTTTTTAAGACGAGTTTGGCATCTTGCACCGGTTCGTAGTTCTGGGCATACCAAAAGTCGATCAGGTAATGGTTTTCGCGGGCCAGTTGCAGGGAGGCCGCCGGCGTCATGCCGTTGGAGGCCAGTACCGGCCGGGGCAAAGGCGGCAGCGTAGCGGCACCGGTGATATAGCCAATCCAGGTTTTACG
>JAEWAC010000195.1 GCA_023391895.1 Bacteroidota bacterium | reverse complement strand
ACCCAATCAAAAGATCCAAATCACCATCTTTATCATAATCGATCAAGGCACCACAGGTACTTTCAAAAGTTGCGGCATTTTTTTGAAAAGCCCCATTGGGTTTGAAGTCAAAACCGCCCGCCTTGTTTTGAACGTAAAGCTTTTCAGGATCGCCGGCAGCACCCAGCAAAATAAAATCCGTCAGCCCATCATTATTCACATCACCAGTTATCAGCCTTGGCCCTTCCGTTGACAGCATCCGGGTCAATAAGAGTTCTACATCAAAATCATTATACCGGTTCTCCTGGTGTATGGCAGGACGACTGATCAATTTCTGTCCCACTTCTTCATACAAGGCTTCTGCAGGTGTAGGTAAGCTGCTGCCTGAAAGAGAAGCATCGCTATACTTCAGACTTAATTGCTGGTCGGCTTTGACGTTTGCCAGGGTTTGTACTTTTCCATCCGGCCAGGTAACCTGAAGCGTATCGACAACCGCCCCTTGGCCCAGCCCGAATAATAAAAAAGGCTCAATACTGCTTTGAAACCCACGCGTGTTATAATTCTGAAGCACCTGTACTCCTTCTTTTGTTTGGAGCCGCACTTCGGCGCCAATGCCAAACCGGTTTTTATCCGGCCCCGCAAATCTTATTTTTAGAAAATGGTTACCCGACTTTTGAATGGCATCGTTGCGATACACAAAACTTTTTGCATTGATATTGTTGACCACCAGATCTATATCCCCATCATTGTCCAGATCGGCATAGGCCGCGCCATTGCTATAAGACGGCTGCGACAATCCTAAACTTTCTGCCTTGTTTTGGAACATTAGTCCACCCCTGTTGGAAAACGCATAATTCTGCAAAGGTGTGGACGGCAATTGGGCCAGCAGCTCGCGGTAATCCGGTTTTTGCCGGTTAGATGCATATTGCCCATTTTGCTGGTTGCCATAGAATTCAATAAAATCCATGGACCCGATGTCTTTCAAAATCCCATTGCTCACAAAAATGTCCTTGTTGCCGTCGTTTTCAAAATCAAAGATCAAGGCACCCCAGCTCCAGTCTGTAGCCGCTACACCAGACAACAAACCCACTTCCGCAAAACCGGCCTTACCGTCGTTGAGGTGCAGGCAATTCTGCGTAAACTGGTAGTGGTAATTGGCGCGGTACTTCATATCCTCCAAGTGGTAGGGATCAAAAGCGGTGGTGGTTTTGAGCCGGTAATTATCAGCCGGCAGCATATCGGTAGTAAAAATTTCGGGGTAGCCGTCATTGTTGATATCGGCTATATCGGCACCCATACTGGCCAGCGAGCAGTAATTGACCCGTTCAGGGAGTTCTTCTGAAAACCTGCCGTTTCCCTGATTGATGTAAAGATAATCCCGCTCCCAAAAATCATTGCTGATGTAGAGGTCGGGTAAATGATCGCCATTCAGATCGGAAACGGCCACGCCCAGGCCAAACGCAATATCACTGCTGTAAATACCTGCTTGTTCCGTTACATCCGTAAAAACATTTCCGTCGTTGCGCATCAGCTTATGACCGCCGGGTGAAGGAATTTCTCTTACTTTTCGGTACAATTCAATCCGGGCCGGATCGCGAAAGCTGTTGTTCAGGATATAACAATCAAGGTCACCATCTCCGTCGTAATCAAAAAATGCGGCATGGGTTGAGTACCCTTCATTATCAAGGTGGTATTCGGCGGCTTTTTCCGTAAAAGTCAGGTTGCCGTTATTGATGAATAATTCATTTTTTTTATGGCCGCCATCCACATCACCGGAATTGCACACATAAATATCCAGCCATCCATCACCATTCACATCTGCCATGGTAACTCCTGTGCTCCAAACCATTGTCCCTCCTATTCCGGCCTTGTCCGTAATATCTTCAAAAACAAAGTTGCCTTTGTTTACATAAAGCCGGTTCTTTTGTTGATTGGAGGTAAAATACAGGTCCGGTAATGAATCATTGTTGATATCACCGATGGCTACGCCTCCTCCATTATAATAGTTCCTATAAGTCAGGATATTGAAGCTGTCGTCGTCTGTTACTTCATTGATAAAATCAACGCCTGTTTGCTCCGGATCCAGCAGGTAAAAAATTTGCTTTACTTCAGGATCATGGGAAGTATCGGATGAGCTGTTTTTACAGCCGCTTAGGAGTACAAACATCAACAGGAAACACAGGCGATATACGTTCATGCTAAGTAGTTTTGGATTCCCGCATCTGGCAGCAAAGTCATTTAGCAATTAATGCTGCCAGCGGATTACATTCATAAAGACCAGAACCATAATATACACTATAATAGCGGCTGAAAAAAATGGTTTTTTGATATATGGGGTTTTGAAAAACTTGTATGCTTGTCGCTGCTTTATTGACCTGTATTTTTTACCTGCACTGCACTTACACTCCCGTTACTCTTGCCTGTTAATTTGCTGGCAGGGCAATGCGAAATAACGAACCGGCCAATGGCTTCGCCTTCTTTGGCACCGTTCTCTATGGCATCCCGGAAATGAATACCTCCATACAACCTGGAGATGGCTGCCTCCCGGGCCGCGTGGGTAAATGAAGAAAATTTCCGGGCCGGCAAACCAAACTCTTCTTCCGTATCGTCTGTAAAAGAAAACGACGCACCAAATAAATGGGTCAGAATAACAGAAGCTGCCGTTGAAATCACGCTGTGGCCGGAAGAATACTCAGGGAAAGGCGGTGTTTGCAGCAGGGGACTCCAACTGTTATCAATCAGCTTCCGGATGGCAGTTACAGGTCTTACCCGGTTGTATTTGTATTTATTGTTCCAGCAGGAAATGAACGCATCGGCTACTGCTATAGCCACCAGGGCATGAACATAAGCAGTTTGAGACAAGCTTAGTTTTTGCTTTTTACAGGCAATACCGGTTATGCCCATCCAGTGCCCACCGGGAGAGATTTTTTTGATGCCAAATTCCAGATGCCCTACCTGTTGCAGCGCAAACGGATTGCAATCCCAAAACATGGCAATGGCCGCTTGTTCCTTTGAAAGGTTTTTACGTGTAGTGTATACTTCCAGCAGTTCTTTGTAAAAACCGGAAGCGGTATCGGTGCTGTAAGTGTGTGGCGGCGGGCAGACAAACTGCGAACAGGAGTCGAGCATAAACGGGCGCAGGGTATTCCAGTAAGGTTCTAAAGCCGACATAAAGCCCGGAGCAGTGGGTTGCCAGTATGCATCTTCCCTCACCGGTGTAAACCTTCTGTATCCGCTCAGCCGGACAAAACCATCAGCCGCTGCATACTGAAGCATCTGCTCCACCACTTTATCCGCCAATTTTTCCGTTGCATTGACCTTTTCAATAGATAGCATTCTTTTTTGGGCTACCCGTTTTATGGAATCCAGGTTTTGGCGGAGTAAGTAACCGGATGGCAGCAGCCGGATGGCTGATTTGTATAAAGCCAAAATTGTGGACAGGCCGGCATTGCTTTTTTCGACCAGTTGATGCTCTACTGCTATCCCCTTAAAACCTTTCAATAATCCTGAAAAATGCGGTTGCTGTTTATTGAACAAAAAAGCTGTTTCGTTGGCCGCCAGGTTGATGTAGGCATAATACCGGGATGCGGCAACCGGAGAAGTTACGTCTGTTACCATCACGTCCGTTGCCTGCTTGAGAGCCCTCACATAATCACCGGCATCAAAAGACAACTGCTTCTGCCCATATCCGCAGCAGAACCCGGCAACAGCCACTACCAATAGGATGACTTTTTTCATGCTTCAGCACTTTCAATAAGAATAAATTACAGGCGCCTGGTCATTGACCGCAAAAATTATGGACGCTCCCTTTTTTCCATTAACCTGAATGAGATCCCGCGTACACCCCGCCACCTTCAAACCCGATTGTAGCTGGGGAATATATTCGAAGCCCCCTTTTCCGTCGCCTTTCAACAACACGCCATAGCCGGCGTCTATTTTACCGATTTTGATTCTGGCGTGGTCTATATTTCCGGCCAGCAGCAGGTCCTGTTTTCCATCCCGGTCAAAATCACCAGTGGTTATGGCAAAGACTGGAAAGAAATTGGCCTGCAAGGGCAGCTTCTTTGCCTTGAAGATTCCGTTGTCGTTTTCAAAATAGGTTGTTTCAAAGTAATCGGCAGACAGTTGTTTTGCTGTTTGCAACTGTTCGGGGCTTAGAATGTCGCGGATGGTGGCATTGGCATAAGCATCATAAGTAGGATACCTTTGCCGCAGGCTTACGATCTGGTCGGTCATTTCATCACGGCTGGCCATGGGGAACGACTTCCCTTGAATATAGTAACAGATCAGGGGGTCTATAGAGCCATTACCATCAAAATCATTATAGTACAGTGTCGCTGGCTCGGACCGGCTTACTTTGATAGGACTGTTCAAACCCCAGTTCCCGGTGATGAGGTCCAAATCCCCATCTCCATCCATATCGGCCAAATGCAACCGGTTCCACCAGCCTTTCAAGGTGTCGGGAAAATAATGATCGGAAAGGTCGGTCCATTTAGCTTCTTTATTCAGGAACACATGCAGTTTCATCCATTCACCCCCCACGATCAAATCTTTGCGCCCGTCGTTATCAACATCCAGCCAGGCGGCATCCGTCACCATGCCCAGCGATGCTAGTACATTGCTGAAAGCGGCCGGCGCCTTGGCAAACACACCCTTGCCATCATTCAGCAGCAAAAGACTTTCCGCCGACTCGGGGTACCGGCCCGGCACCACCCTCGTTCCCACAAAAACATCCAAATCCCCATCATTATCCATATCCGCCACCCTTACACAAGAACCACTCAGGGTTTCTGCCGGTAAAGCCTGACTGCTTTTATGAAACTTACCATTGGTATTGAGGTATAACCGGTCCTGCAATACCGGGTCGCCCGGGTTGAATTGATAGCCGCCGCTGACCACATAAAGGTCCATATCTCCATCACCATCCGCATCGAAAAAAATGGCATCCACATCTTCCGACAGGGCATCTTTGGCCAACTCCGGCTGATCATCTGCCTTAAAATTGCCATCCGCCTGCTGGATAAAAAGCTGGCCCGGTTTGCCCTGTGCCCCGCAAATAAAGAGGTCTTCCAGTCCGTCTTTATTGATATCTGCTTTAGCCATTCGTGGCCCGTTATAGGAAATCATGGCCGGCATCAGCGGCTGTACTTTAAAATCATTGGCTTCCGGCGATACATTAATATAAGGCAGGGAAAAAGCAGCGGCTGAAAAAATGGGTTTGGGCCTCTTCTCTGCTGAAGTTGTTTTTTTGCCTCCCTGATATTGGATAGCGTTCAGGGAATTGGTTTTTATGTCCATAAAGGCTTCCAGGCTTCCATCCGGCCAGCGGACCACCACCGAATCAATGGACGTGGCCGGCAAACCTGTATGTAGGGGCCCCTGCATGGAACTTTGAAAGCCATGCACCGCGTAATTTTCCAGCTTCACCATTCCTTTAGGGGTGTAAACCGTAACCACGGCACCAATAGCATCCCTGTTAGCTCCCTTGCCTTTAAGACTGAACTGCACCCAATGACCGCCATTTCCATTTTCAACCAGCTTATTGCGGTAAACTGTTGCAGGAGCATTCAAATGGTTGATGACCAGGTCCAGGTCGCCGTCATTATCCAGATCGGCATAGGCCGCACCATTGGAAAGGGTGGGTTTATCAAAACCTGCCGATAGGGAAACATCGGAAAACTGGAGGTTGCCGTTGTTTAAATACAGGTAATCATGAACAGGGGTTACCGGAATGCTTTGCAACATATTGAACATGTTGTCGCTGGGTTCACCCCTAATGAATTTCAACCGTTCATTGGCATAAAACTTTACAAAGTCACGATTGGTCATGTCGCGGCCGTAGCCGTTGGTAATAAAAAGATCCTTCAAGCCATCATTATTGAAGTCGGTCAGCAGCGATGCCCAGCTCCAGTCGGTACAAAACACGCCACTCAGCTGCCCGACCTCGCTGAACGTACCATTGCCATTGTTGAGTTGTAACATATTCCGCATCAGCTGGTGATGAAAACCGTTTTGCACCTGGTTATTATACAACTCGTAATTGTCGGGCATGTAAAGCAGCTTCTGCCACCGGTTATCTTCCGGCAGCATGTCC
>JAEWAC010000040.1 GCA_023391895.1 Bacteroidota bacterium | reverse complement strand
CCGGCGACAGCTTATAAGGATATACCCTGCCGGAATTCCACTGTGCCACATACAGATTTTCTTCATCGTCTACACATACATCATGGGGGTATTGAAAGGCTTTGACCGTCTGCTGCATTTCTTCCAGCCTGCCGTTCACATAGTTGGGGGCAGAACCGCCCAAATTAGAAACGACCTTAAAGTTTTGATCCAGGATGGTAATAAAACCTGACTGCTGTCCCTGTTGGGCATGGGTTTGCAAAACAGCCGCATAAAGATGATCGCCTTTGATCACTGGCCGGCACACCCAGGCACCCGGCAAAGGAATGGTATCAATATACTGGCCGGCCAACGTATAGCGTTTAAAAGCCTGTTGCTGCCGCGACGTAACGATCACCGTTGGCTGCTGCGGGTTTCGGGCATCGATGCAAACACCATGGGCATTTAAAAGATGCTGCGCATCCGGGCCCCTGCCGCCAAAATGCCCCAGGTAGCGGCCGGTGGCATCGTAGCGGATCACCAAATCTTTTCCATAGCCATCCGCCACATAAATATCACCATTGGGTGCAATAGCGGTTTCGGTAGGCACGTATTCTTCCGCGCGGGTGTACTGACCCGTTTCTTTGGGATAATCCAGCACCATCAGCACTTTACCATCTATAGTAGTTTTAATGACCTGGTGGCGGTTGTTGTCACAGATAAACAAAACGTCTTTCCCGTTTTCATTGAAAAGGGTGAGGCCGTGGGCACCGGGATATTCTTTTCCCCAGGCGGAAAGCAGCTTGCCGCTTTTGTCGTAGATCAGCACATTGTTTTGGGTTTCGTTGGTCAGCAGGATGATGCGACCTTTACTGTCCTGCACCATTTCGTGGCAGTCCTTAACCAGGTAACGGGCAGCGTCGGCCTTGCTCCAATGGGTTTGGAGGCGGTAGCGTTTGCTGCCTTGTCCCAAAACGGTTTCCTGCTGAAAAGCTAAAGCCGGCTGGCAAAAGAGACCAGCCATGCCCAGGGAGGTGTTTTTAATAAAATGGCGGCGGTGCATGGGGATTTGATGGAATTAAGAATTAATAATTAAGAATTAAAAATGGTGCAGGTCGAAGCCTCCTACTTGTTTAAAAATACTTTCATGAATTAAAAAATCTGCAACGTAATAATTGATTTACAGTCATAAAGCCCTCGTTAACTTATTTAATTCTTTAGCCAATGATGTCTTTTACTACTTTACCGGCTACGTCCGTAAGGCGGTAACGGCGGCCCAGGTGTTTAAAGGTCAGCTTTTCGTGATCCAGTCCCATCAGATGTAAAACGGTGGCGTGAAAATCATTGACGTGCACACCATTCTCGGTGATGTTGTAGCCAAATTCATCGGTTTCGCCATACACGCCGGGCTTGATGCCGCCGCCTGCCATCCAGATGGTAAAGCAGCGCGGGTGGTGGTCGCGGCCGTAATTGTCTTTGGCGAGTGGTCCCTGGCAGTAATTGGTACGGCCAAATTCACCGCCCCAGATGACCAGGGTTTCATCCAGCAGCCCTCTTTGTTTCAAATCCGTAATCAGGGCGGCAGAAGCCTGGTCGGTATCGAGGCACTGGCCGCGGATTTCTCCCGGCAGGTTGCCGTGACCATCCCAGCCCTGGTGATACAGCTGCACAAAGCGAACGCCGCTTTCGGACAGTTTGCGGGCCAGCAGGCAGTTGGCGGCATAGGTGCCGGGGATCAAACAATCAGGTCCATACAGTTTGACGATATCTTCAGGCTCTTTGCTCAGGTCGGTTATTTCCGGAACGGCGGTTTGCATGCGGTAGGCCATTTCGTATTGTTGCACTTTGGCATGGATCTCCGGGTCTCCCAGTTCCTGATAGCTTTCTTCATTCAATTCGGACAGCTTGTCCAGCATTTTACGCCGGTCGTGTTGGTCAATGCTTTCGTGGTTGTTCAGGTACAAAACCGGGTTTTCGCCACTGCTGAACTGCACCCCCTGGTGTACTGAGTCCAGAAAACCATTGGTCCACAACTTGGAATAGACGCCCTGCCCGTTTCCTTTGCCTTTGGACAGCAGCACGCAATATGCCGGCAGGTTTTGGTTTTCGCTGCCCAGGCCATAACTCAGCCAGGCACCCATACTGGGCCGGTTGCCCACCTGGGCACCGGTTTGAAAGAACGTCAGCGCCGGATCGTGGTTGATGGCTTCGGTATACATGCTTTTTACAAAACACAGGTCGTCTACCACGCGGGAGGTGTGCGGCAGCAGTTCGCTCAGCCACATCCTGGCCTGACCATACTGACTAAACTGAAACATGGAACCCGCCAAAGGAAAACGAGCCTGCCCGGAGGTCATGCCGGTCAGCCGCTGCCCCATACGAATGGAGGCCGGCAGGTCTTCGCCAAACATTTCCTGCAGTTTGGGTTTGTAATCAAACAGGTCGAGCTGGGAAGGAGCTCCGTTTTGAAAAAGGTAAATTATGCGTTTGGCCCTGGGCGCAAAGTGAGGCAGTCCGGTCATCAGGCTTTCTTCGGGGTTGCCGCCACGAAACAGGTCTGGTATCAGCAGCGACCCCAAAGCCACGCTGCCAATGCCCAGGCTTAATTTTGACAAAAAGCGGCGGCGGTTCATGTTGAGGCCGTGTTCCAGCATTTCTTTTTCCATAATCAGGATTTTGTAATGGCTTCTTCCAGGTTATAAATCGTGTTGATCACCTTCATCAAAGCAGCGGTGGTTATAGCATCCTGCTGTGGGTTTGCCGGGTATTCTCCTGCTTTGAGGGTAGCGGCCGCATGAAGCTTATTTTGCTGAAACAGCTGCAACTGTTCATCATGATAACTTTTTAAAATACCCATCTCCTTTTCGCTGGGGTTGCGGCAAATAATGCGGCGGAACGCTTTTTTGATATGTTCATCCGGGGTGCCTTTTTGTTCCACCAGCTTTTGGGCCAGTACACGGGAGGCTTCCAGCACCGTTGGGTCGTTCATCATGATCAGGGCCTGCAAAGGGGTATTGGTCTGCAGCCGTTTTACTTCGCACTGGTCGCGGTTGCTGGCATCAAACATAATGAGGCCGGGCGGCGGTACGGTTAATTTGATAAAGGTGTACAGGCCACGGCGGTACAGGCTTTCGCCTTTGTCCTGCTTATAGGTGGCCAGCTCGCCCCGGCCGGAAGTGGCCGCTTCCCACAATCCTTTCGGCTGGTACGGTTTTACGCTCGGGCCGCCAATGGTTTTTACCAATAGGCCACTGCTGGCCAGTACCATATCCCTTACCATTTCTGCCTTTACCCTTAAGCGCGGCGCCCGGGACAGGTATTTATTTTCCGGATCTTTTTTCAAACTTTCTGCGGTTACTTTAGCCGACTGCCGGTAAGTGGCCGACATCACTATTTGCTTCAACAGCCGTTTGATGTCCCATCCATGTTCCATAAAGTCTACGGCCAGCCAGTCCAGCAATTCGGGGTGCGATGGCAGTTCGCCCTGCATACCAAAATCACCCGATGTTTTTACCAGTCCCCTGCCGAACAGTTCCTGCCACATCTGGTTGACAAATACCCGGGCCGTTAAAGGGTTGTCTTTGCTCACCGTCCATTGCGCCAACCCCAGTCGGTTGCGGGGCAATTTTACCGTGTCGTAAGGCATCACAGCTTTGAGGGCGGCAGGCTGCACTTCGGTGGTAGGATGGTCATACATACCACGGTCCAGGATATAAGTTTTGCGCAGGGTATCCTGCTCGCCCATGACCGAAACCATCAGGCTGCCGGTATCTTTTTTATTGATAAACGAAAGAATTTCTTTTACATCGGCATCCTGGATGGTGAGGATGGGGTTTTTAGCCGGTTTGGAAGCGGTTACATCTCCCTCATACCCTACTTCTTTCGTATTGTTGAAAAACGCATACAGCTGGAAATATTCTTTCTGCGAAATAGGATCGTACTTGTGATCGTGGCACTGAGCACATTCCACTGTTAGGCCGATAATGCCTTTGCTGAAGGTTTTGGTTTTGTCTACAATGTATTCTACCCGGTATTCTTCCGGTATCACGCCGCCTTCTTCGGTGTATTTGTGGTTGCGGAAAAAACCGGTGGCCAGTATTTGTTCTTTGTTGGCATCGGGCATCATATCGCCGGCAATCTGCCAGGTAATAAACTGGTCGTACGGCATGTTTTTATTGAATGCATGAATCACCCAGTCGCGCCATGCCCATTGGGTACGTACATTGTCATCCTGGTAGCCATAGCTGTCGGAATAACGGGCCACATCCAGCCAGTGCACGGCCAATTTTTCACCAAACTGCGGGGCCTTCAGCAGGGCATCCACAGCCGCTTCGTAAGCACCTTCGCCATCTTTAACCAAAAAGTCATCCATCATGGCTTCGGTGGGTGGCAATCCGGTCAGGTCCAGGCACAACCGCTTCAGCAGCCGTTCTTTATCTGCTTCTTCATTCTGATGCAAACCCAACTGCTCCAGTTTGCTGAGCACGAAATAGTCAATTTCATTTTTTGCACCTTTCTTATCTTGAATTTGGGGCAAAGGATGTTTTTGAGGTTTGGTGAATGCCCAGTGCGGCTCATATTGAGCGCCTTGTTTGATCCATTTTTCTATCAGCCTGATTTCGTATTCGCTTAAAACACCCAGGTGGGAATCCGGTGTCGGCATCTGGTAGTCGGGATCGGTAGAAGAAATGCGTTTGAAAACTTCGGATTCTTCCGGCTTGCCCGGTACCAGGGCAAAGGCCCCTTTGGTTTCTTTTAAAGGCGCATAGGCCAGTTCGGGTATATCCAATCGTAACTGGGCCTGTTGCTTGGCAACATCCGGACCATGGCACACAAAACATTTATCCGACAATATGGGCCGTATATGAAAATTATAACTGACCTGGTCCGGCAACGCAGATATGGTGCTACTTTCCTGATTCAGGCAGGCAACCCAGCTGGTCATCACAGCCAGTAGTAAAACAATGATGGCAAACAATTTCGACTTCATATGGCGGCGCCGTTTTGCTGTTATTTTTCAGGCTTTATCAAAACATAAGCTAATTGTTCTCAATAATGTGTTGATAACAATCCCTCCACCCGCAATCGCCTCGTTCAACCTGGGAAAATCGCTGATGTAAACCAGCTTCTTTGAATCATGACTTTGTTGCAAATCGTTTAAAGATCAACCGGTTCGGAATCTGCTTAAGCCAAAAGGTTTAAAAGCCTATATGACCTATTAATTGCAATCGTCATTTTTCTGGCACAAAAGATACAAATAAAAACCTTATTGCTTTTTCCTTTCCAATTGCAGTATTTGGTCGTACATGGCTTTGAAGGTATTGGATTGTGTATTGACCGTATCAATGGACGCAACGGCAGCGACATTCTGCCGGGGCTGCGGCTTGCCATAATATTCATTTAAAAAAGAGCTGACCGGCGACCACACGGTTTCCATCACACCTAAAAACCGGCCTTTCATTTCTTTAGGCGATTGCTGCCGGTAGTCAACCATATTGTTTACATGTTGCACCGCCACTTCCGGTTTTCGCCAGGGACAAACAATGACGTCAAAGCCCTTCATGGCAAAATAGACCGGCGTGGGGTCGGCTCTTTCGTAATGCCAATCGCAGATCACCACGTCTTTCGGGATCATATCAATAGCCCGATGGGTGTTGTTAAAGCTGCCTTCCCACATACCCAGGCCGGTGGTTTTGCCATCCAGCAGCCGGTCGCCCCAGATCCACAACTTTCTTCCTTTTGTGGCCAGGTGATCGCGAATGGTTCGGACTTCGCCGGCAAACAATTCCGCTTTATCCCGGCCGCTGCAGCGGGGACATTTATCTTCGCCCAGGTAAAATACTTCATCCATGCCGGCATGAAAGGCATCGGTTTCAAACACATCGCAAATTTCATCTACCACATCAAATACTACTTTGTGTACCTCCGGATGCAGGGGGCAATAGCTTTTGCAGTACAAGCCATCTTCATTGGGCCACTGGTATTTTTCCGGCATCTTTACCCAGGGTGTTTCGTCAAACTGCGGGTAAGCGGCCAGCAATTTGCCGGTTTCATTGGCCCACGACTGGTGCCCCAGCAAGTTCACCTGCGGAATGAGGCGGATGTTATGTTTGCGGGCGGCATTCACCAGTTTTTTTACCTCCGCCTGCGAAAGCGCTCCTTCATCCACCAATTCAGGACGCGATTTATACTGGTAGTTAAAATCAATCCTTAGAATCATGGTATTTACTTTTCGCGGGGCCAGTTCTTTGTCGATAAATACAATAAAAGAATCCAGGTTGCGGGGAGTGGGTGCGGCAATGGCCAGTCCCCGTACCGGCAATAAGCTATCCAGCGTAGCTTGTGCTTTGATCGTTAATTGAAATAAAAAAATAAAAAGAATGCTAAGCGTGTATGGCAGGTATCGTTTCATCATATGCAACAGGTTTTATTATGTGCTATTGAATATATAATTTTTGTTCAATAATTACTAACGTCAGGTTTCTTTTGTTGCAGGATATGGGTTTTTAAAGAAGTTTATTTTCGCCTCTTCTCATTTATAAGGTCATAAAAAAATGCTTTAGCAGCTAACAGGCACTTTCTTCAAAAAACCATATGGCATAAACTGCTAAAGCATTTTATTTATACAACAGGCTACGCCAGCAAATGCGGTTTTTCCTGGTACACCTTCCACAAAAACTCACCAAAAAGGGTATTGGCCCAGGCGAACCATTTACGGGTAAACTTACTGGGGTCATCTTTGTGAAACGACTCGTGCATAAAGCCGGTTCCCGCATGCGTTTTTTGCAAAACAGCCATGCAGTCTTTTATTTCTTTATCGTTATTACTGGTTAGTCCACGAATGGTAATACTAATAGGCCAGATGGTTTCTATGCCAGAATGCGGACTGCCAATTCCCTCTCCTGCCTTGCCCCGATAGAAGAAAGGATTGTTTTCAGAAAGCAACAGTTTGCGGGTATTGACATAAACCGGATCGGTATTTTTTACGGCACCCAGGTAAGGCAGCGACAGCAAACTGGGAACATTGGCGTCATCCATCAAATTAAAACTGCCAAAGCCATTGACCTCGTATGCATAAATTTTTCCATATTGCGGGTGATTAATAATTGCGTGTTGCTGCAAGGCCATTTCCACTTCTTGTGCCAGGGCATTTAATTCCTTGGCCAAAGCGGGATCTTTTGAAATCATAGTGGTCATTTCAGCTGCCTGCCGTAAACTAACCACCGCAAAGAAATTAGCGGGAATAAGGAACTGGTAAAGCGTCACATCATCACTGGGGCGGAACGTAGAGCAGATCAAGCCAACCGGTTTTACCGGGTAGCCGTAGCCCGACAGGGGCACGCCATCAGTAGCCCAGGCCGTGGTTCTTTGAAACGTATACGGACCGCGGCCGTCTTTGCGTTGCTGTTCTTTAAAGGTTTTCAGGGTAGCCTGTATAGCTTCTTTCCATTGCGCATCAAAAGGCGTGCTATCGCCGGTGATCTTCCAGTAATGGTACGCCAGTCGAATGGGATAACACAAGGAATCAATTTCCCATTTGCGTTCGTGTATGCCCGGCTGCATTTTGGTGATGTCATCTTTCCACTCGCTTATCTTGGTTTCATCTTTGAAAAAGGCATTGGCATAAGGGTCTTTTAAAATGCATTTGGTCTGCCGGTTAATCACACCGTGAATCAGTTGCTGCAGGTCCTTGTCTTTTTTTACCAGCTGCAGGTAAGGCCACACCTGGGCGGTGCTGTCGCGCAGCCACATGGCATCAATATCACCTGTAATTACATAGGTGTCGGGCTTACCATCCAACATTTCAAAATCAATGGTGGTATCGAGCGTATTGGGAAAACAGTTTTCAAAAAGCCATGCCAGCTCCTCGTTTTTTACTTTGGATTTAAATTCTGCAATCGCGGCTTCTACGGCTTTGCTGTGAAAGTGTCTTTGCTCATATGGTGTACGCACCACCGGAAACTGCTGATAAGCCTTTGCAAAAGATAGCTTGTTCAGCACCAACCCGGCACCTACCAAACCCGTATTTCTTAAAAAATCGCTTCGTTTCATGTACGTTATTTAAATTATGGTTGAGAAGAGGCCGGCCACACCGCTGGCCGTGTACCTCATTTTTGATTCGGTTGTGCACCCATTACTTTTTACAATACGCCTATTATGATGTTATGGCAGTATGCCTTTGGAGAAAACCCGCACTTTTTTTTCATTCCGATTTGTTTTGCCAGGAACTTCTTTACCGGCCTTTCAAATCCCCATGTTCATACTGGGATTTGGTTCAAACTGGATACAACAGCACGCTTCCCACACAGGCGGTAATTGATGCCTCACCTTTTTTGCAAAAATACCGGGCGGAAGCATATGGGTTTTAGAAAAAGAAAAACAATTGGATAAAAAATCCATCAGTCAAGAAAGATCCAGTTCAATGACCCCGGGAAAAGATGCTTTAATTTAAAATGCCATAGTAGAAAAAGAACGCTTGCTTTATCCACTATGGCATTTTAAATGGCTTCAATGGAGCTTTATGCCATCAATAAAATGGATGTGATCTCTTAAATGCAGGTTTTCCTTTCTCTCTGAGGATATGGGGTTTTAAAAGGGAAACTAAAACTGACTTAGATCCGGATCATTTGCAAAGCTTCTTCTTTTTTTACCAGTTGATCCAGCAGCGCCAATTGGTTTTTAGCCCGGTTCAGGTTGTGTTCCGGGTAGCGGGCGCCGTAGTATACATA
>JAEWAC010000012.1 GCA_023391895.1 Bacteroidota bacterium | reverse complement strand
ATTTTTGCCTTCCTGCAACTGGCCGGTCACATCATAAGTTACATAAAGGGTTCTGCGGTCAAAGCGGGTATATGTGGGATCCAGCCTGTGGTTGCCCACCTTGCTGCCATTGATGTATAGCTCATACAAGCCGGCGGCAGCAATATAAGCCCGGGCAGTCTTTATTTTTTTGGTCGCTTCAAAAACTGAGCGGAAAAAAGGTGCCGGTTTTACCTGCACGCCCTGCCCATCACTGATCCAGGCGCCCTGCCAGTTTTTCATCTCCATCATACCGGTTTCAAAATGGGCCAGGGTTGCGGCAGCGGACTGCCCGCCGTCCTTATCGGCTATATCTACCTTCCAGTAATAACGGGTAAAAGGCTGCAGTGGTTGGCCGGCATAGCGCACCAGATGATGATCCGACGAAATCCAACCGGTATTCCACATACTTCCTTTACCGGCCAGTACAGCAGCAGAATCCATATCCACCAAAATGCGGTAGGCCGTTTGCCTGGCGCCCGGCCTCTTGTCTTCCAACCGCCAGGTAAACCGGGGCTGTGTTGCATCAAGCCCTATGGGATTTAAAAGGTATTCGGTTTTAAGGTCGGTTGCCCCTGCCGCTCCTTGCGCAGCAGCAGGAAAGGCAAAACTACCTATCACAAGCATAAAGAGCAGGCAACGGAGCACCTGATGAAAATAAAAACGCAACATATCTTGTCGTTGAATAGATTTGAACAATCGGTTAAATCCTGTATACATTATTCCTTCACCACACTCCGGCAAACAGCGTCAACAAGTTCGGAAATAATTTTATGCAAATGTCAATTTAGGGCGCACCATTTTTTCATTACCTTTTTTTACTGACTTCTAAAGTTGTGTGCTAAAACGTTTTTATGGGGTTTTAAAGAAGTTTGGATCTACAACTGAAGAAGAGTAAAAAATTGATGTCTGGATGTTGCACTACATTTTAATGAAAATGAATGCAGGCTGACATCTGCAAGGAAAAAGTTAATTCAACCCTACCCTCCCGCACCGGAAAACAGAATCGGCTACCTTGCAACCCCACCCTTCTTCGGTAAATCACGCAAGGGAGGGTTACCTTTGACAGTAAAATAAAAAATGGGATGTAACAAAACCCTACCGGTGTTTGTTATCTACCACCCTGTTTACATTCATTATTTCCAAAAAACGTATGATATGGCCCGAGGCAGAGGGAATTATGGCAGCAACGGAAAACTAAAAGAAGAATCACCCAAAGTAAAAATAACCGGCGAAAACCTGAGGCAGGCGCTGACCTTGTTTGCTTATTTAAAACCCTACAAGGGCAAGTTTATTTTAAGCCTGGTATTTATTGCGCTTTCGGCTTTTACCACCAGCCTGTTTCCCTTGTTTTTAGGTAAAATGATTGATGCCGCCGCCCCGGGTGCTGCCCTGCCCTCCATGGGCAGCAGCGATGTGGGAGATCGACTTGGCTTCAGCCTGAAAGACATTCACTGGAGCCTCAACACCACTCTCCTCCTCATTTTTGTTCAGCTGGGTATTCAAACCTTTTTTTCTTTTATGCGGGTGTACCTGCTGACCGAGGTAGGCGAAAAATCGTTGGCCGACATGCGCCGCGATGTATACCGTAAACTGATCTCCATGCCCATGATCTTTTTTACCGAAAAAAGAGTGGGCGAACTGAGCAACCGTATTTCGTCGGACCTGTCGCAGATACAGGATGCCATTTCGTTTACGCTGGCGGAGTTTTTACGCGGCGTCTTTACCCTGGTGATCGGGCTCATTTTTATTTTCTGGATCAGCGCCAAACTCGCGTTGGTGATGCTGGCTGTAGTACCGGTTATAGCTATACTGGCGGTGGTTTTTGGCGGCCGCATCCGCAAAATGGCCCGCAAAGCCCAGGATCAGCTGGCCGAAAGCGGCACGATTGTACAGGAAACCTTTCATGGCATTTCTATCGTAAAAGCTTTTACCGGCGAATTTTACGAAACGGGCCGCTACCTCAAAAGCGTTTATGCCGTGGTGGATACCGCTATTGCCAATGCCCGTTACCGCGGTGCGTTTATTTCGTTCATGATTTTTAGTGTGTTTGGGGCCATTGCCTTTGTTATCTGGTTTGGCGCCAACATGATCCAATCGGGCCAACTCACCATCGGGATGCTGACCATGTTTGTGATTTTCTCCATGTTTGTGGGTGGCACCTTTGCTGGCTTTGCCGACCTTTTCAGCCAGTTGCAAAAAACGTTGGGCGCCACACAAAGCGTACGCGAAATTTTGCGCGGCGAAGGCGAAGCGGTAGCGCTGAAACCCGTTGTGGTGGAACCGCAATTCAGGTTACAAGGAGCCGTAAGTTTTGACAAGGTGGCCTTCAGCTACCCGGGCAGAAAAGACGTGCCGGTACTCAGGGATATTTCTTTGAAAGTAAACAATGGGGCACAAATTGCTATTGTAGGACCCAGCGGCGCCGGCAAAAGCACCATCGCCTCCCTGTTGCTGCGGTTTTACGAGCCCGATAGCGGCACCCTTTATTTTGACGGCCGTCCCGCCAGCGAGTTTCCGCTTACTCAGCTACGCAGCCAGATGGCCCTGGTGCCGCAGGATGTGATCTTATTTGGGGGCACCATCCGGGAAAATATAGCTTACGGCAACCCCGACGCCAGCCTGGAAGAAATTACCGAAGCTGCCCAAAAAGCCAATGCCCATCATTTCATCACCCAGTTTCCGGAGCAGTACAATACGGTGGTGGGTGAACGGGGCATCAAGCTGAGTGGCGGCCAGCGGCAGCGTATTGCCATTGCCCGTGCCATATTGAAAAACCCAGCCATCCTGATACTGGATGAAGCCACCTCCTCCCTGGATAGCGAAAGCGAACAACTGGTGCAGGAAGCGCTGGAAAACCTGATGCAAGGCCGCACCTCGTTTGTGATTGCGCACCGGCTTTCTACCATCCGCAATGCCGATACCATTGTGGTGATTGATAAAGGGACCGTTACCGAAAGCGGCACCCATCAGCAGCTTATGAGCCGCAACGGGTTGTACCGCAAGCTCAACGAAATGCAGTTTGAATTTGGAATTGAAACCCAGTCGTCCAACGACGTGTTGAGCACCAACTAAAAGGTCTGCCGCATACTAACCGTACCAGCAGTTTTTGTTAGCAATAATCCTATAGCGTAATGCGGGGTGCAGTTTTTTTTTCAAAAACCAATAGGCAGTAAAAGCATTTACAACCGTTCAGGTTTGCAGCGCTGCTATAAACTGCTGTACCTGATGCAAGTCTTTAATGCCGGGCTGGGTTTCAAAACGGCTGTTGATATCTACCACAAAAAGGTCTTTAGCTACCTGGTCCTGCATGAACGCTTTTACCAGGCCGGCATCGGTGGGTGCAATGCCGCCGCTCAGAAAAAAAGGCTTGTTGATCGCCAGTCCCTGCAATCGGCTCCAGTCAAACTTTCTGCCGGTACCGCCATATAGGGTTTTATTTTCCCGCTCTTCTTTGGGCGCTGGCACGCCGGTATCAAACAAAAACATATCCGTATCGGAATAATAATCTTTGATCATCCATTGCACATGATCATTTTCTGCAAACCGGAAGGCCTTGATGACATGAATATAACCTGAAAGCCGGGAACATTCATACGGCGTTTCGTGCCCGTGGAGCTGAATCATATCCAGCCCAAAGGCGTCGATCTGTTTCATGATCTCCTCGTAAGTGGCATTGACAAATACGCCTATTTTATAAATTTTGAGCTTTGCCTTTTTTACATCGGCCGCCTGCAGCCCCCGCCTGAATACATACCGGGGACTGGGCGGATAAAAAATAAAGCCGGCAAACGCCACGCCCATAGCTTCCAACTGGAAGAGTTGGTCCATATCTGTAATGCCGCAGACCTTGATCTTCATAAAATTGCTTTTTACCCATCTTATAACCGGCAAAAGCAGTCGTTAACATGGGGGCTGCCCGAAACCTGCAGCCTGCCAACTCTGTCAAAAACCCATATGAGTTTATGCCGTCTTACCGTTTTGCCATAATTGCATAACAGCCAAACACCTTGCCGGTAGCACGAGCCCGAAACCCTGCCTGGAAAAACGGAAAAAGAGTAAAAATCGCTTATGGATTCAATCTCCTGTTGATGTCAAAACCTAAAAAGTGCAGGATATCTTCATCGGCATTTCCGCACCATTGGTCACCCTCTTTTTGCAGCACGATCTCCTTGGGCGGTGCAGTATAAGGGGAGCCGTTATATTGCAGCAACCTGGCTGTAAAAGTCTGACCATCGCGGGTAGCTACATTGTAGTACGTCAGATCTTTTCCATACAATATCATACTGGTAAACTCCATAAAAAATAATTTTTTTTAAATAAGACTATTTGAAATAATTATTGTACACGAATAATGGTTGGCTCAACCATAATCCATGCATTTTATAGGAGCAAGCAATCGTTATCGGTGTGCTTCAAAAAATAGGATTGCAGACAGATCAAAGCGTGCGGACCTGCTGAAATAAAAATAAGTATTTAAATAATATGAGCGGTAACTTTTTTTTGAAAGCAATAATGGCTTGCGCGTATTATATCTGCCGGAATGACCACTTTAAAACCAACTGTCTAACACAACCGGCCTGTTCAGCCACCAAAATGCAGGGATACACCAGGAAACCCAAAATTATCAATGCAGGCCCAACCCAACACTTTCAAAACCCCATGCAGGTGGGCGGTTGCTTTTACTCCTGCAAACTTTTTAAATACGCTATGGTCTGCGGAATTTGTACGCTGTGGTAAGGGCTTTCGTCTTCAATAAAATAATGTTTGATGCCTACTTTTTTAGCCGCCTTCAGTATTTCCGGAATGTTTAGCTGGCCGGTACCCAGGGCCACGTCATTTTCCACATCGGTCAGGCCGGTCAGGTTGCCCTTCACGCCTTTTTTAAGGTCTTTCAGATGCATCAGTTTCCAGCGGTCGCCGTATTTCAAAATCAGTTGCGCCGGATCCTGCCCGCCGAAGTACGCCCATAAAATATCTATTTCAAAAGATACATATTCGGGATTGGTGTTATGGGCCATATAGTCAAATAAAGTTCCATTTTGATAAGGCTTGAACTCGTATCCGTGAATGTGGTAGCAAAAGGTCAGTCCATTTTCCTTCAGGGTTTTGCCGGCCTTGTTAAACACCTCGATGGCTTTTTGAGCATCCGCCAGCTCAAAGCTTTTGTTATGCGGTATCCAGGCCGTCATAATATAAGAAGCGCCTAACGTTTTGGCTTTTCGGATTACTTCCTGCAGTTGCTGCTCGTTGCCCAGGGCTTCAAAACTGGTGCCGATGGACCGCACCCTGATGCCTCTAGCTTCCAGCAACCGGCGCCATTCTTCATCGCTATAACCTTTGACACTGCCGCCTTCATACTCGGTAATTCCCAGTGCCTTAATGGTATCCAGCACGGCAATGGGGTTGTCCCAGCTGTGGCGGTACGTATAGGCCTGGATGCCAATGGGGTTGGTAAAAAGCGGCTTGCCGGCCGATTGCGCAGTAACGGTTTTGCTTGATAACACGCCTAAAAAGCCAAGACATAAGGGCAACAAGAAGCGTTTCATTATGTATGTATATTTTAATAAATGGAAAAGGATATGGGGATTTAAAAAGTTCAAGCACATAAGGATGCCAGCCGCTTTTGTTTCAACTCTTTTAAAAACCCATATAGCGCCACCTGCAAAAACAAAGCGGTTTCAGCACTCCTTACACCCAGCCTCCACTTTTACCTTTCTACACCTGGTCGGGCTGCGGATGCTGCCAGGGCCCTCGATAAGGCCGCTGCAACAGGCGGGTAGCTTCCGGATCGTTTACCACCAGCCGCGCCTTGGGGTCGTATACCAGCGGACGGCCGGTTTGCATGGACAGGTTGGCCAAAATACAACTGGCGGTGGAAATATGCCCTTCTTCGATATCGGCTACGGGGCGGCCGCTTTTTTCAATCGCCTCGATAAAGTTGACCATATGCAGCCGCGTAGCCGGTGCGGCATGCAGTTCAATACGTGGCTCTTTCAGGTCTTCGGGATACTTTTCTCTTTCGTACACCACGTCTTTATGGATCTTTTCTTCTTTGCCTACCGGAATAAAATCATACTGCATGGGGCTGGCCTTGAGGGTACCTTTATCCCCGTAGATAAAAAGCG
>JAEWAC010000257.1 GCA_023391895.1 Bacteroidota bacterium | reverse complement strand
CGTTACATCGGGTATCAGCCAGGCGTTGTTGCCATAAGCCCCGCCGCCCGTTTCCTCCCCCACTACAAATACATTGGGCTGCTGCTTGATGGCGTGCAAAAACAAGGTAGAGGCGGAGAATGTATTGCCGCCCGTCAGCACATACACCTTGCCGTCGTAGTGGTTCTTTTTTTTAGGCTTGTAGTATTTTTTCTCAAAGTAGCGGAAATGGTAATAGCCGGATTCTTTTTTGCGGGTCATGGCCACCATGAACAGCCAGTTCCAGAACCGGTGCTGCTGGTAGCGGCCGTAATGGCTGTTACGGGTTACGGCATACAGGCTGTCGGCAATTTTAAACCGCTGCTGGCTAATGTACTTGGTTAGCAGGT
Organism: Bacteroidota bacterium; assembly: GCA_023391895.1. Taxonomy (GTDB): domain Bacteria; phylum Bacteroidota; class Bacteroidia; order Chitinophagales; family Chitinophagaceae; genus Flavisolibacter. The sequence goes on along the minus strand of JAEWAC010000257.1, from coordinate 5,230 downwards.
TGGAGTTGGTGACACTGCCGCCACCGTTGCCCCGCAGGTCAATCACCAGGTTTTCAGTTTTATTTTTTCTCAGTTCCCGGAACGATTTTTTGAAAAAGCGGTGCAGGCGGGAGTCGCGGGTAAAGGAGTTGAGGTCCATAAAGGCAATGCCCGCTGTCGTGTCGTAGCGCAGGGAACGGGTGGCAGCCAGCTCCAGCTTTTTTTGCTCCCGCTTGCTGGCCCGGGGCCGCGGCATGGGCCGGCCACGGGCAGCGGTATCCCTGGGCGGAATGATGCTTAAGGTGGCGGTGCGGCTGTGGCCCAGCGTATCCACAAAAGCCACCTGGTATTTAGGCTTATAGCCAAAGATGGCGGTATACAAGGCGCCAAACATACCCCGGTTGCTCAGGGTTTGGTATTTATGAGTCAGGTTATAGCCATCGGCAGACAGGTGTTGAAACAGGGAATCGACAATATAATGCATCGGCCGGCCGTCAATGGCGGTAATAATAATGCCCCGGGTAAATACCGAGTCCTGCCGGTTTAGGTTGTAGGTAACCACCGCGGTATCGGGCCATAGTTTCAGGCTGAGGGGAAAAGGACGCCGGCGCAGGCTGTCGGCCATGCGGAGGTACTGCCGCGAGGCCCGGATGGAGGTATGGCCGCAATGGATTTTTGAAACCACGTAGCTCAGCGCCATGCGAAACTGCACTTCTGTCAGGGAGTCTTTTAATAAACACCTGCCTTTTTCAAAGTAATAGTCCATGCTGTCTTTGGGCGTGTACCAGTACAAGCCGGGATGTTCCGCTTCCAGCACTTTCTGAAAAACGGTATAATCCTGCTGCAATTGCTCCGGCGCATATTTGGTGGCCGGGTTGAAGTTTTTAGAAATAGCACAACTGCTGGTACCCATAATCAATAGGACAGCAAGGGAGTAAAAAACTCTCATGAACAGTTACTTCATTTAAATGCGTTCCAGCCTTGTGCCGTGATGGGATGCTTGGTGCCGCCCTTGGTGTAAATGTGGGCACCCTGCTCCGGCTCGGCCATATACCCTATAACGCTGATTTCTTCCATATCTTTTATTTTGTCATAATCCTCCTGCCGGATGGTAAACAGCAGCTCATAGTCTTCGCCGCCGCTTAGGGCGCAGGCCGTCGGGTCCAGGTTAAACTTGAACGCAGCCTGGCGGGTTTCTTCTGCAATGGGTATTTTTTCTTCGTACAGCATACAACCCACGCCGCTTTGCTTGCACAGGTGCAGGATTTCGGAGCTCAGGCCGTCGCTTACATCAATCATGGACGTAGGGCGTATGTCGTTATCGTTCAAAAAGCCAATAATGTCTTTGCGGGCCTCGGGTTTTAAAATGCGGCCTACAATATATTTTTCGCCTTCCAGGTCGGGTTGTACGCCGGGGCTTTCCAAAAAAATCCGCTTTTCCCGTTCCAGCAGCGTCAGTCCCAAAAAAGCCGCTCCCAGGTCGCCGCTCACGCACAGCAGGTCACCTTTCTGGGCACCGCTTCTTTTTACATACTGGTCCGGCGTTACCTCGCCAATAGCGGTGCAGGAAATAATAAAGCCCTTTTGAGAGGTAGAGGTATCGCCACCAATCAAGTCCACGCCGTAAAAATCGCAGGCGGCATGCACGCCTTCATAAAATTCATCCAGGGCCTCGAGGCTAAAGCGGTTGCTGAAAGCCAGGGCCAAAACAATCTGGGTCGGCGTGGCATTCATGGCGTAAATGTCGCTTACGTTCACGGCCACTGTTTTATAACCCAGGTGCTTCAAAGGCGTATACATCAGGTCAAAATGCACGCCTTCCACCAGCATATCGCAGCTGACAACGGTTTGCTTGCCAAAATGGTCAATCACCGCCGCGTCATCACCCACGCCTACAATGGTGGAAGCATTCTGGATCTCGGTATTTTTTGTCAGGTGGTCAATCAGTCCAAACTCACCTAACGCGGATATTTCAGTTCTTTCGTTTGACATAAAACAAAATTGCTTTAAAATACTATTGCGGCAGCTCGCCTTTCACCCAGCGTATCAGTTCTTCGTGTATAATGCCATTGGTCGCTATGATACCCGGCTTGTAAGGCGAGTAAGGATCGCCGTGCAGGTTGGTGACCCGGCCACCGGCTTCTTCTACTATCAAATAACCCGCAGCGCTGTCCCAGGCGTGGAGCTTGTGTTCGTAAAAGCCGTCAAACCGACCACAGGCTACCCAGCACAGGTCAATGGCGGCCGAGCCCAGGCGGCGCACCGGTATGCCCCGGCGGATAAAGCGGTCAAACACCTCCAGCGGCCCATTGGGCTCGTCCAGGTAAGTGTACGGAAAGCCGGTTACCAGGCAGGCACTTTCTACTTCTTCCTTTTTGCTTACAGCAATGGGTTTGTCGTTGAGCGTGGCACCCTGACCCCGTTCCGCCACAAACATTTCGTTCATAAATGGGTTGAATACCGCGCCCAGCACCATCTGACCCTGGTACTCAATACCAATTGAAATACAGCAAATGGGAATGTGGTGGGCAAAGTTGACCGTGCCATCAATAGGGTCGATGATCCACTTGTACTGGGAGTCCTGTACAATCTCGCCCGACTCCTCGCTTAATATGTGGTGGTCGGGATAGGTTTTTTTAATCACCTCGAAAATGGCTTTTTCCGACGCATGGTCTACTTCGGTTACCAGGTTGTTGATGCCTTCCTTGTTGGAAACCTTAAAAGTCAGGTCGTCAAACTTCCTGATTTCTTTGGCGGCGGCCGCTATGGCTTGGAGTAATGTGCTTTTGAGCATGCGCAAAGATAGACCGCACCGGAGAGGATTGGGTGGATGAGCCTGATTTTTTTCGGTGGGGAGGCGGTTATGGGTTTTGAAGAAATTTAAAATGCAAAATGGAAAATGAAAAAAGAGAGAGGCGGATGGGGTTTTGAATCACTGATTTCACGGATTGGAGAAAGGATTTCGCAGATTCGTAAAAAGCCTATGGGCTTTTGAAAGACTTTCTTTCTTTCAACGGTCAACGATCAACCACAAACGGCCACTTCTCATATGACTTTTTGAAGAAGTAAATCGGGCTCTTACTTTATCATTCTGTTTGCTATTCCATAATACCTTCCACCTGTCATGCCGAACTTGTTTCGGCATCTCCAGCTATAAATACATTTAAAGAACTGAACCAACATCAAGCACTCATAAAGGTATATGGGCTTTTGAAAGACTTGCTGTCGGTCCACTTTCCGATATGAGGATTTGAAGAAGTTGTTGCGGGTTTTTGAACCACGGAGTCACAGGGACATAGAGGAACACAGAGAAAAAGAGGCTTGAAGGTGTAGGAGAGCCCGGCTCAGGGCCGGGATGACAGAGGTGGTTGTTCTTTGTTTATTGGAATAGCATTAGGCAGAAGGATAACACTTTTAGAACTATATGGACTTTTGAAGATGTTGAATAGTTGAGTATGGGTTTTTGAAGAAGTTCACTGCTGTCAACTGTCATCTATCAACCGTCAACTATAGGTGAAAAATGCTCAAAAGTCCATATGTCAATTCCAAAGCTCAATTAATACAAACCATTTGGCCTCCCTCTCCTTCAGGAGAGGGATGAGAGGGTGAGGTAAACCCATACTCCTCTCTTTTTTACATTTTACATTTTTAATTTTTCATTCTCCCTTCCCATAGAAGCACCCAGCCTGAGGCATATTCCGCATTCTTTATGTAGGTTTGTCGGTTTACGAATAGTTCATTCATTCCGTTGCGGGTATCCATCATCATAGTAAACTATAACGTCAAATTTTTTCTGGAGCAGTGCCTGCATGCTGTCCGGCGGGCGGGCCACGGTTTGCCCCTGGAGGTCATTGTGGTGGACAATTGCTCCACCGATGGCAGTTTGCCGTACCTGCAAACCCGCTTCGAGGAGGTGGTGTTTATAGCCAGCAACAGCAATATGGGTTTTGCCAAAGCCTGTAACCTGGGCCTGCAGCAGGCAAAAGGCGATTACATTTTATTCCTCAACCCCGATACCCTGCTGGCAGAAGATACGTTGGAAGTTTGCTTAGACTTTTTTAAAACCCATGCCGATGCCGGTGCCTTGGGCGTGCGCATGATTGACGGGGCAGGTCATTTTTTAAAAGAATCCAAAAGGGCTTTTCCCTCGCCAGTTACTTCGCTGTTTAAACTGTTTGGCCTGGCACGGCTGTTCCCGCACTCCCGGGTGTTTGGCCGCTACCACCTGGGCCACCTGGATGTCCATAAAGACCACGAGGTGGATGTGCTGGCCGGTGCTTTTATGATGATCAAAAAAGAAGTGCTGGACCAGGTAGGGGCTTTTGACGAAGCCTTTTTTATGTATGGCGAGGACGTGGACCTGAGCTACCGCATACAGCAGGCCGGCTATAAAAATTATTACCTGGCCCAAACCGAGATCATTCACTTTAAAGGCGAAAGCACCAAGCGGGGCAGCCTCAACTATGTGCGCATGTTTTACAGCGCCATGAGCACCTTTGTAAAAAAGCATTATGGCGGCAGTAAAGCGTTGGTGTTTAATGCCGCCATTCATTTTGCCATCTGGCTGCGGGCGGCCCTGGCGGCAGCGGGCAAGCTGGTAAAGTGGATGGGCCTGCCTGTAATGGATGCCGTGCTGATCCTTTTTTCTTTCTGGCTGGTAAAGGAGGTGTGGCTGGTAGCCGTAAAGCCGCAGTTACATTATCCAAGCCTGTTACTACTGATCCTGTTCCCGGCCTTTACACTGGCGTATCTTACCGTAGCATATTATGCCGGGCTGTACGACCGGCAGTACAAGCCCTCCAACCTGGTGCGGTCTACTTTTATTGCTACCCTGGCGTTGCTGGCCCTGTACGCCTTGCTGCCGGAGCACTATCGTTTTTCCCGCGGCATTGTGGTGTTTGGTGCTTTGCTGGCCTTTGCCTTTATCAGTTCTTTGAGAAGGCTGTTGGTAAAAACAGGCGTACTGCAGCAAACAGCAGAAAAGCCCGACCGGCCCAGCCTGCTGGTAGCCGGCACGATACAGGAGTACAAGGAAATAAAACAATTACTGCAGCACCACGGGCTCCATACCCAGCTGATCGGCCGACTGTCGGTAGACGAGGATCGGGAAGGCGCCATTGCACCGCTGGAAGAAGCCAATACCCTGGCCACGGCCCTCAATGCCCGGGAGCTGATTATTTGTACCGGCCGTTTATCGTATAAAAAAAGTATTCGTTTTATTCAAACGGTGCGGCCGCCCCTGCGCCTGCGG
>JAEWAC010000446.1 GCA_023391895.1 Bacteroidota bacterium | reverse complement strand
GCGAACTGTTGACAGTGGAAGTTTCAGTGAGCACTACTAACTTCAGGGGCAACACCGCTGCCATGGCCATCATCAGGGATGTTACGGACAAGGTTAGGCTGCAACAACAACTGTTGCAGGCAGAGATCAGCCAGCAGAAAAGTATTACCCAGGCCGTTATTGAAGCACAGGAACAGCAAAGAAGTGAAATCGGCAAAGAACTGCACGATAACATCAACCAGCTTTTAACCGCAGCCAAGCTATACGTCGAGAATATTGCCATTTTTCCGGAGCATCACGAAATGTTTATACAAAAGAGCTGTGGACTGCTGCAAAAAACAATTACTGAAATACGCTCGTTATCCAAACAGCTGGCTTCCCCCTCATTTTTTGACATGGGTTTTCAGGATTCATTGCTGGAACTGATTGAATATTATAATGAAGCCAACCTTTTTACAATTGATTTCATCTACCAGTTTACAGAAGAAAAAATAGATAAAGGCCTGCAGCTGACAATTTACCGGATCGTGCAGGAATTGCTCACCAATACGGTGAAGTACGCAAAAGCATCAAAGGTGACCATTCATTTGCACCAGCAACAAGAGAGCCTGTTCCTGGCTTACACTGACAATGGTTCTGGTTTTGACCCAGCAATTACAAAAAAAGGGCTGGGCCTCAAAAACATCAAAAACAGGGCAGAGGCATACATGGGCAAAGTGTTCCTGGTCTCTTCCCTGGGTAATGGCTTTAGCATGGAGATCTGCTTTCCCTTTGAAAGTACCAATAAATAAACCCTGATATAAACAATCCGTCAATGAAGACAACCACCATTTTACTTGTAGACGATCACGCCCTGGTCCGGCAAACCTGGGCTTTCTTTTTAGACAGCCATCCGCATTACCATGTAATCGGCGAAGCCCAAAGTGGCGAAGAAGGTGTTACTCTTGCTAAATTGCTTCGCCCTGATATTGTCATCATGGATATCAGTATGTCTGGGATCAATGGAATTGAAGCCACATCACTGATTCATGAATGCTCGCCCACCAGTAAAGTGCTGGGTGCCTCTTTTTATATCCAGCCATCCTACGCCCGCATGATGCTGAAAAAAGGAGCAATGGGATATGTTACAAAAAGTTCCTCCAGAGAAGAGATGCTGGAAGCTCTTTCCATGCTGCAGCAAGGCAAGAAGTATGTGTGCCGTGAAATAAAAGAAATCTTAACGGAGCAAATGCTTTTTGATGAGCCAGGCAATAAAGGTTACCATGCCTTATCACATAGAGAAATTGAGGTGATTGATTATGTGAAAAAGGGATGTTCTTCTAAAACGATTGCCAATGCCTTGAATATTTCTGTAAAAACCGTGGAAGTACACCGCTACAACATTTTAAAGAAGTTGAACCTGAAGAATACGGCCGCATTGGTTAACTTTATGAATGTTAACGAGATAACCTTTGATTAATACCTAGTGTTTTTGCTTATAGTGTTTAAGTAATGGAGGATTACGGGAGCATACTTAGTAAAAGTAAAATGTTCTATTAATCGGTTTAATTACACCTTGTGGCTGCCGGCTGAGTGTTGGCTTAAGTTTTATTTTTGCTGCCAATAAAGTACTATGCAGCAGTTGAGTTTTAATATGCAGCAGTTGAGTTTTAAACGGTATAAGTACTATTCCTATGGTTCTTCACGCAAATACGAAAGTAAAAGATCCTTCTACGAGCAATTTTTGCCGGAGAAGGATCTTATTTCTATATTAAAAGTAATCGAACCGCTATCCTGCCCGGCTGTACAGAGTGCCCATAAGATAAATGCATTTTCGTTGCCTTTAAAAATCAGCAAATTTGGGTTGTGGTTAAAAAAAGGCAGGGCTCATTTTTCTTTTAGCAAGCGTTATAACAATATTAAGCATGAGGTAAAAATATACCGGCAGAAAATTGGCGCTATCCCTTATTTTTTAAATATACATTTTATAAACGACCGCCTGTTATATGTGAATGCTTGCTTTCATGAGAATACACCTGCTTTTGAAGCCTCGGTACGACGTACTATAGAAAAAAAGTATTGCTGTTCCTCGGCAGAAGCAAAAAGCTTCATGCTGCAAGATGCTACAGGGCAAAAGCTGAAGGTAGACTCGGATATTTACCTGAACTTGTATTATATCACCAATGATCGTGTTTTGCTGCAAGAAATTAAAGATGCCTGGTATAGTAATGAGGCTAGTATTATTAAATTGAAACAAAGGCCACTATTGCAACTGGAAGATTTACTTTGATGATATCCTGCACCTCTGTAGAAAGGGGATCCTGGCAATAAGGAAAACTTAATAATTACTAAAGAGAGCAGCTTCATTGCACAAAGGCTCTTGCCTTTCCTTTTTAGCTTTCAGTGCATTTAAACAAATTATTATTACCGAAAAGGAATGATCCTGAAAATGACCGGCGTAGATGATGGTGTTGAAGGATGAACAAAACAATAATCCATCAAGTTAAAGCCAACTGCAGGTGTCATTTGCTACGACAAGCCAAAAGCCTACGGCATTACCGGGCAGCGGTAAAAATCAATGTATCCTGCCAGGCTGCAACATAGGTTTTAGGAACTTTAGAACAAGGCTTATTCCCTTTACTTTCAGCTTTGGAAAAGGAGACGGCTGCTGCTGGGCTTTCTTTATTCCATGCTTCCATACCTGAACTAAAAGCGATGTAAAGGAAATTGCAGCAATCGGATATTCAAATTGAGCAGGAAGCTCGTGCCTGATTTTCGGAGATCATGGATGAAATAGATGAAGAGGATAATATAGAAAGTAACGTATTTAATGAAATAGGACGGTCATCAAAGGCAGTTGCCTCTGCTTTATACAATACGGAGTTTCCAATGGAAGACTTTGCTTTTGACTGCAGAACGAGTGAAGCCGTTTACTGGAAGAATTTTATAGGTATAATAAATAAAGAGTTTGCCGGTAGGTTACTGGTAGTAAAAGAAGTATTCCGTTCTGTGGGCGATGAATGGGGGATAATCTTTATGGATAACACATTAGTTGATAAATAAGATCATCAAGTCCATATTAGTCAGGTGCCATGTTGTTTAGAGTATGAAAATCCAGACGTTGGTTGACAGTTGTGATGGAGTTTGTAGCTTTTAAAAACAGATCAAGTCTTGTATTCTAGACACGAAATGAACGTTTAAACATATTTATAGTAATAAAATATTAAGCTCCGTAAAATGGCAAATAAATCTTATATTAGGGATGGTTTTTCATAAAATATTGGATCTTAAAGATGGGGTGAATGTCTATTCTGCCCCTTTTACTGCTTTATCCTGTAATAGTATTTTATCCTTTACGGTTTGATCCCCATGAACCTATTGATCCTTTAGATCCTTTCCTTTGACTAAGTTATACCTCAATTGCTTGCCATTGTTATCTGCCCCCCTGTTCCGGTACTTTGAAACAAAGCATCCCTATCGACAGCCTGTTTATGAAAGCATAAAAAGGTGCTGATGGATTTGCTTTACTCTTTGACTTTACTATTAAACCCCTTCTGCAGAAGGGGTTTTTTATTGGGAATAAAGGGTATTGGTTTGTAAATAAGCTCTTCAGTCTTTGCTCTTAGTAAAGGATGTAATCCAATGATCCGTGAAAAGCCAAAAGAACGGTCATTGAAGGCGTTAACCCTCAGCAACAGTAGAGGTTTTTTTTGTGGCTTTTGCTTAGCAGATGATTGCAATTGTCCTATTAAACATGTAACTTTTAAATGCATACTCTTCTTGAATTGTTTAAATGAGAACCCCTGTTTTTACAGGGGTTCTTTTACTATATGAGTTTTTAAAAGATGAAGCTTGCAGCAGTATGTGTAAATGCTTGTTTTTAAACATGACCCACCCATTTTTTGAGGGCTTAAGTTGCAGCGAACAGGGTGCCATCTTTGAGGAAAAGAGGGTGCTCTTATCAGTTAGAACCAATTCTGTCTTTCTCATCACCTTGTATTAGGTAGATGCCTTTTATGTGGAAGCTTATTTGATGGAAGAAGATGACCGGTTGATTGGCTTCCGGTGCTTTGAAACAACAGCCTGCTTGGAGCCCTACCTCAAAGACATAGACCTTTCCCAATTGATGGCAGGTATATAATGATCAGCATCAGACCTTAAACCACCTCTTACCTGTAACTTGTTTTGAAGAGCCATTCAACGATTTCTTATCTTATAAACCATAGTGGGTCAGTATACTTTAAGGAAAGTTATACGGCTTTGTATAAGTATATTACTTATTTAAACAAAATAGCTTCAACAAAATGCAGAAAGCTTCTACCTTGATCAGACTTTTGCGTTCCTTAAAGCAGGCAGCAGTATGGAGAAAGACCCCTATTTAGAAGGTTTGAAAAGAGAAGGCAGAATACGGCTCCTGATCGTTATGGTGGGTCTGATTGCTGTAGTGCTGCTGTTGTTATTACTCAATAATAAAATAGCAACAGATGTGGGAGTGCTTAGCCAATAATCCTTCCCTTAAAGCTTTTCTTATTATTGCAATCCCATGCCTGTGCTGTGTCATTATTGACCTGATGCGGCTACAAGGAAAAGGCAGGGTAGTGTCCTTGAAAAGAAACCGCAATTTTCCTTAAACTTATTCTTTTAAGCCAAAGCCTTCCAACACCTCCCCTGAGTTGTAGAAAAGCCCCCTCTTTTACCCGCAACTAAATGTACCCTTTACCATGAAAAGTTTTAAGCATAGCCTTGAAATGGGCAACAAGCGCATAGAAATACAGTTTGATTACATCCATACCCTAACTGAAGGCAAGTATTTATTAACCGTGCCTCATGGGGATGGTAAAATCATGTTCAATATGCAATTGGATGAAGGTGGAACATGGCGGCTGATGGATAAATATAAAGTCATCCCTTCCGATTGGCATCAATTGGCACCGCTTCTATCAGACATTATCTTAGGGCAGAATAATACCTAGCTGTAACCTTCAACGTATCAGTGTAGATACCGCATGATTGTTTCATCCCCATCCCGTTTTTTATTTGCACCCTTATTCCGGGCAAAGCTTTCTCCCCTAAGCAAAGTGCTTTTTAACTACGGCCTGTCATTCCGGCGGATTGTTTCACCCCTTGATCGGTGACATTCCGGCACATGTTTTCACCCCCTGGTTGTAGAAAAGAAGTTTCGGTAGTGGCTTTTTCTGCTTCATTTGCGCCATTAAAATCAACTAGCGCACATGGGAGCCAAACCAAAAGCCATGGAAGATATTCGATCGGTCATTCGACTACACCAAGATGGATTTTCAAACTATGCCATTCAGGAGCACACAGGCATCAGCCTGCCCACGATTCGAAAGTATTTGAACCGGTTAAAAGAGGTAGACTATACCCTGGAAGCGCTACTTGCCCTGGATAATAAAACGCTCTCAGAGATTTGTTTTCCAGAAAAAGAACGATCAGCTACCAACGTTCGCCTACCGCAGCTACTGGCCCATTTTAAGACTGCAGAAACAGAATTAAAACGAACCGGTGTGACCAAACAGTTACTTTGGATTGAATACAAGGAACAATATCCTGACGGGTATAACTATTCCCAGTATTGCTTTCACTTCTCGGAGTATTTAAAGAATAAAGAAGTGGTGATGTACCTGGAGCACCGGGCCGGGGAGAAAATCATGATGGATTTTGCTGGTAAAAAACTCTGTTACACCGATCCTTCCTCAGGTGAGGTTATTGAATGCCAGGTCTTTGTCTCTGTGCTGCCCCACAGTGGACTGATCTACTGCTGTGCCGTGCACTCGCAGACTACCGGTGATTTTATCGCCTGCCTTAATCAAATGCTGCATTACTACGAAGGTGTGACCTTGACGATCCTTTGTGATAATTTAAAGACTGCCGCTCACTCGTCCTTCCAAATAGGAACCGGTATTTACAGAAGTATGCCACCAGCTATCGGAACATTATTCTACAACCTTCTCCGCCACCCGGCCCTATCATCCCCGGGACAAGGCCATGGTGGAACGGGCCGTTCAGATTTGCTACACCCATATCTATGCCCCGCTGCGTGGTGAGGTATTTACCTCCCTTAAGCAGTTAAACCGGGCTATTGCCACAAGACTGGAAGTGCTTAATAGCAAACCTTACAAGGGATCTCCTTATAGCAGGAAAGACCTTTTTTTTAGCAGTGAAAAACCGTTGCTCCGGCCACTACCTACACAACCCTTCAGCCCCAAAAAAGTGGTGCAGGCCACCGTGCAGCGTAACTATCACATCCAGCTCTCCGAAGACCACCACTACTATTCGGTGCCCTACCGTTAGGCGGGTAAAAAAGTACGGGTCTTGTATGACAGTAAAATCCTGGAAATCTACCTGGAGCAGGAAAGGATCGCCCTGCACCTTAGAGGTGGTGCGGGAAGTTGTTATCATACTATAGCGGACCACATGCCCTCCAACCATCAACATGCAATGAACATTAAGGGCTGGACCAAACAAGATCTAATGGTGAGGGCAAGGGAAATTGGACCCTCCACTCACGCTGCCATAGAAAGGATCCTGCTGAGCAGCTTTTACCCCGAACAAAACTTTAAAAGTGCCCATGGCGTGTTGATGCTGGCAAAAGCCTACGGGCGTCAAAGGGTGGAAGCGGCGTGCGCCCGGGTGCTCTCCGGTACCCGCATCAACTACACCCTGATTAACAACATCCTTTCGGCAGGACTGGACCGACAGCCACTCATGGAAGAACCTGTACTGCCTCTACCGTTGCACGACAACATCCGCGGAGCCGAAAACTATCAGTAAACTAAAAATCAAACATAACATGAACACAAACGAAACACTCGAGCAACTCAAAACCTTAAAGCTTATGGGGATGGCCACTTCCTACAAAAGCCAACTGGAACGGCCCCTGCACCAGCAGTTGGAAGCCCACGAACTACTCGGCCACCTGGTGCAGGCCGAGACGTTACATAGGAGTAATGAAAAAACCGCCACCTACTTAAAAGCAGCCCGCTTAAGACTGGCAGCTACGGTGGAACAGGTAGTGTGTTCCCCCGCAAGGGGACGAACCAAACAGCAACTGGCGCAGCTCATGGAAGGAACCTATATCGCCAGTGGAGAACCACTACTGATCACCGGTGCCACTGGTTGCGGGAAGAGTTTTGTGGCCTGTGCCCTGGGGCATCACGCCTGCACTCTGGGGTACCGGGTAGCCTACCTGAACATGAACCATTTTACCGAACGCATTATGCTGGCAAAGCTGGATGGCTCGTACCTGAAGGTGTTAAACTGGTTTGAACGCGTGCCCCTGATCCTTCTGGATGACTTTGGACTGGCACCCCTGGATCACCCAATGAAGCTGGCGCTGCTGCAAATCCTGGAAGACCGCTATGCCCGTAAATCCATTATCATTACCGCTCAACTGCCCGTTGCCAAATGGCATGAGTATATCCAGGAACCCACACTTGCCGATGCCATCATGGACAGACTGACCGCCAAAGCCCACCGCATTGAACTGAAGGGCCAATCCAGAAGAAGAAAAAATCAAAACGCGCCATCAGAAGATTAAATACATTTGAAACTCAAAGCAACTACTGCTACGCTCTTTTACAACCTCCACAACAAAACCTAACAGGGGTGAAATAATCCTCCGGTACAGGGGTGAAACAATCAACGGTATAGTCATCAGGGAGCGCATGGCGGACTTCCTCACACCACTGCTCATTCCGCAGCATTACTTTCCTGCCTACTTCAATGAAAAGCAGTATACCTTCCGTTAACACTATATTGTTCCCTTACAGCATTAGGAGTCTTCCAATTCAGGTTCAGAATGGCTTTGATAGAAGAAAAGGCATTCTGAAAAGGCATCTGATTTGATCAAAAACAGGTGAGCTCCCAACTCATAAGCTGTTTGAATATTAGCAGTTCTGTTGGTAGAGGAAAAAACAATCACAGGTAAGTGTTCCAAAGTGGGATTACTCCTGATTCCCATCAAGCACTCCAAGCCATTCTTTCTCGGCATTTCCAAATCTAAAAACTACAAGTCTGGGGTATAGTGGGTAAGCTGGTTTAAAAGCGCTTTACCATCTGAGATGAAATCAATCTTTGTGTCAGGGCTGATCTCACGGATGATCTGACTGAATACATACTGATCATCTTCATCATCTTCAGAAAAAAGATGTGCTTAATCTTTAGGGGGTTGAGAGGCATGGTTAAGGGTTAAGGAGTGCTATTAACAAGTGCAAATGTAGTATAGTTACTTAGTTTAATGCTAGGAGTAGGTAGCCTCTGGTTTCACAAAGGTTTCCCTTTTCGGCTACAGCGGTATAAATCGTTAAGGAAGCTAAAACATCCAATGTCACTGTCTTAAATTTCATACAGTTTGCTACTTTTGCGGCCATGTACCCATCCGGCTATCCTGTTAGGTTGAATCCTGCTATATTAGAAGACCAATCCCTTAAAAGTAACCACCATTTATTCAAACGCATCCTGGAAGAAGACCAGAGCGGCGAGATCCGGGAACTGGATCAAGAGAAATCCTCCCAAGGAGATACCCGCTACTGGGTGAAGTTCCAGTTTGCAGCCATTTTACTGAGCGAAAGGCACCTGGTTGCTCTTTAAGAAAGAGGGGCTTACCCCTTCATGCCTTTTCATACCGGTCTGCAGGTGTATTCCTTTACGTTATGGACATTCCCGGCTCACCATGACTGCTTCCTGCTCATTGGCAAATCAACCTTTGTCTGCCTTTTTCAGCAGCACCTAGACCGGCAGCCGTTATACCCTTGGTTGTTCCCGCTGGTTTATTATAAATGCTGCAGGAGGAAAAACAACAAAAGGGTGGGCACACTTTTTAAAATGGCAGGAAGGACTCCCCAACAATTAGCGTCGGTTTTTTATTTCAGCACCAAACCGATAGCCGCCGATAGTACTGCCTGGCCTGCAATATAAAACCAATATCCGGTACTGTAAGGTGGAACGTCAACAAGTGTCGTCACTTCTTTTCCATTTTCCACTTTTACCGGTATCTGAACGTCTAACCTTTCTTTGTACCACTTGTTCAAAGAAGCGTAACGGATCGTATGGTCGCCCGCAGGTACATTGTTGATTGTTACGGTTTTCACCTTTTTTTTCTTTATGATCTCATAGCCATTTATGGCAACCGCCGTTTTTTCAGTTGGCTTACTTGACTTCAGCACTATTTTTCCTGTGTTTGTGCTTTCCAATTGATAGTTCAGGTGTATATGCCTGGAACACGAACTGAAAGCAAGCAGGATAACGGCTAAAGTTAAAATTCTGAACTTTTTCATTTTATTGGTTTGTAATTGTTTTATGTGTTTAAAGGTTGCGTATCAGTCTTAACTCATGCAAATATTGATGGATCCGGCACCCGCTTAGCCGCCAGATAGAAAACCGGTAGCGCTAGGTAAGCAAAGACCGGCTGGCTCTTAACTGTACATTATCTGTTGGAAGAACTCGGGTAAAGTGTATTAAGGTTAAATCCTTTAAGGATCAACCAAATGGCCAGTGTCATTTCATAAGCAAAAACAGGAATGGCAAACAGGAAGCCCTCTATAGATACTTGTTCTATAATTCCACATATCTCCAAAATAGAGGCAATCCATATCAAAACTGCTCCGATCAAACCCATTAAGGCTATTCTTCTTGGTATCAACTTAGAACGGTAAAAGATCAAGCTGTATAGAACGGTATTGATGCCCAACATGAAGTTGGGCCCCAGTATAAATGTCCAATCATGAATGGCTTTTAACATAGAGCCGCTGGTTTGGTACATGGCTACATCAGGAGTGACAGCGTGTGAATAGGTTTTGCTAAGAGTAAGGAGAGACAAAACACTCAAGATACCAATAAGAATCAAAATAGCCTCCAGTATACGAAAACACAGATATCCAAGTGCCATGCTTTCGTTGAACTTCCGTAAATAAGGATAAAGCATAATTGCTGTTCCTGCTACCGTACCGACGGTAACTAATTCAAGAAAAACCCCTAAGATAATTTGAGGTGTGCTTTCATGGCCTTGTAAAAGCCACTGTGGATGGTACAAGAGGGGCTCGTAAAATTTCAACGCCATCATGGCCGCTACTGCCGCAACCAGATAATAGATGCCTGTAATAAGAGCATTGGTTTTGTCTTTGCTTGTGCCTGAATGTACACTGTTCATGATGC
The DNA here is from genome assembly GCA_023391895.1 of Bacteroidota bacterium. GTDB lineage: Bacteria > Bacteroidota > Bacteroidia > Chitinophagales > Chitinophagaceae > Flavisolibacter. The sequence continues at coordinate 9,661 of JAEWAC010000446.1, read as the reverse complement.
CCATAGATTTAATCATGGGGCAAACCTACATGCCTATATTCCTGCAAAAATTAGCTTAAGATAATTTTTGCAGGAATAAACCAACAGCAATCGATCTGGTAACTGTTAACTAACGCTTGACTGTAATTCTTTTACGCATCCTGCTCAAAGAAACAGGCGTAATGCCAAGGTAGGTTGCAAGCTGTTGTAGCGGAACCCTGTTAAATAAATCAGGCCTTGTTTCCAGCAGTTTCAGGTAACGCTTTTCTGGACTCAGATTTTTAAAATCGTCGAATGAGACTTGGTTTTGCACCAATAGCTCACTGCTCATTTGCAGGATCAGGGCTTCCAGTTTGGGGACTTTCTCAATCAGTACTTTATTTCTCTCCGCAGAACTCACCGCTATTTCACAATCTTCCAAACAAGATAAATAATATGTTGACGGTTGTTTTGTCAGGTAACTGACCGGGTTGATACTTTGATTTTCAGTATAGAATTCGGTCGTTCTTTCTTCGCCGTCTACCAGGTAAAAACTCCGCACACAGCCTTTTAAAATAAAGTAACATTCCTTGGCATACGAACCTTCCGCTAATAACAACGTACCCTTTTTAAATGATTTAACCTGGTTTTGTTCATTGATAATATCAATCTCCTGCGGAGAAAGTTCTATATAAGCAGTGATGAACTTTATAATAGGATTTTCCATTTCTTTTATAAAAGTAGAAGATAAGGTCAATTGGTTATACTAATAATGTTATTTATAACTAAACACTTGTTGCCAACGTATCAGGTATTGCTGAAGACAGGGATTTGGCATTCCTGAAGTCGAGTAAAGTTAATTAGTTTACAATTTATTCGTTGGCCACATGGTATTGCGTCTGGCCAGCTTTTAGCAATATCCTGTTGGCAGGTCGTTGTTATTGCCTGTCCACTGTGTAATTCAGTTCGGTTACTCCACAAGTAAATTGTCGGGTAGTCAATAGTTTTAGATTTATTTTGTCTTTGATATCTACAAACAATGGAATCCCTCGTCCAAGAATGATTGGATTCACAAATAGCCAGTAGCCGTCAATTAAGTTCAGTTGAATAAGTGAATGTGTTGCTGTTGGGCTGCCAAAAAGCAGGATGTCTTTACCGGCCTGGTGTTTTATTTCATTTATGCTGTCCGTAAGGTTGTCGCTAATAATCGTTGTGTTCGTCAAAACCGCGTCTTTCAATGATTTTGATAAAACAACTTTTTGGGCTTTGTTATACCACTTTGAATGTTCAATGTCGTGCTTGGTCGCTGCCGGCTTTTCTCCTGCGGTAGGCCAGTAATTTTCCATCATCTGATAAGTTGTTCGTCCATATAATGCAGTGTCACCTTCGCTGATCCGCTTGCCAACATAGTCAAAGATTTCTTCATCAACTTTAATCCAGTCCATTTCTCCGTTCGGCCCTGCTACAAAACCGTCAAGCGATATGTGCATAAATGAAATTATTTTTCTCATAAGCTTCTATTTTTATTGTTGTCTATGGTTTGTTACTGTCTTTTTACAAGACCCGCTGACGGATAAGCGTTTGGGAAGGAGTAGAAGTCTGTGTTCCTAAAAGTTCTCTTCCACTTTGCCGCTGATTAAAGTTTGGCAGTTGTAAGATAGGTGCAAAGCCACTATTTCACAAACGCCTGTGAGCGGTTCAGACTTTTTTAATGCTTCTATCGCTATCCATTTGGGTGAGGCTAGTCGTAAAATCTATGCCCTTTTATTGCCTGATATTCTACTTTTTTGCGGGCCTACAAGCGCAAACCTGGCCCCTACATACAGCAGCCCCGGCCGGAGATAGCGATACAACAGCAAACCGGCTAAACTCAACAGGGCCCCAAATCCGGCGGGAAGGATAGCACCAAAGGTAAAGGTCATTCCCAGCACAAAACCCAATATACATTCGGCCCGGTAAATGGGGAAGAAAATGGCAAGGGGGAACAGCCCTAAAACCATATACCCACATATATCAGCATACCCAAAGGTAAAGAAGGCAGAAAGTAAGGCTCCAAATAACAAAGCACTGAAAAACCCATAAAGCGGGCGTAGCAAGAGCCTTGGCGTTTTAGCATATTCATCCTGGTTACCAAGTGCCCGCTTTTGAATGCGGGACAAGAGAAACCACGTCAGCAGTGGAAGCAAAATTGCACCCCATCCATTCGAAACGGCGGGTAGCTCCTTATTGGCAAAAAGATGATGACTGGGTATACCGCCATGAAAATAATCCCAAATCAAAAGAGTCCAAATAGCAATGGCTACGGTTGCTGTAAAATACAGCTTGCTCTTAAAAAGTTTAATATTGTTCAAAGTGTGAAATTCTTAGTTTAAGTATTTGCTGCTTTTTGGCCTGACCACTAAAGATCAGGGCTTTGCGTTCGGCGAGGCGTTCTGTGTTCCGTCTCCCAAGAACTGCAGCCGATAGTTTTACTAATGTACAAGATTTATTCATCTTTTTATCTGTATTAGGTCAAGCTGTACTTGCAGCTCAACTATAAGCAAGGAGCTAAAACGCAGTTTGAGGCAGGTGATAATAGAATATAGTGTTTCAAACCAGGTTTAAGTTTTACATACGCCATTCTTAAAGCTTTTATTGAGCAAGAATTATCTTTAAATCAATCCTTTTTGAGTCGTGCAACAACCACCGATGTTAGCGGTTGTTTTTTGTCAGGCCATTACGGAAACCATTGTTAAAGCTATCCTGGCAAGTTTCTGTTCACCATGAACTTTTACTTTGTCCTTCACCTGTTCCGGACGCAAACTTTTTGAAAACAGTTTCCATGCTGTGTCAGGGTCAATGATAAGTTCAGAAGTTGCTGTCTGCCAATGATCTTTTGTCAATGTCCACTTACCGTCAGCTCGTATTAAAAGCCAAGAACCACCTACTTCTGTTGTCACTGTAACTTTTATTGTTGTTCCATTTTCTGCTTCAATTATCCGATAAGTGTGCGGAAGTGCAAGCATAAAAATGTCAATGAAGGGATAATACAACTCACGGGTCAATAAACCGGGTTTGTTAACAACATCTCTTATTTGCTGCTGGTGCAACCATTTCTCTGTGTACTGACGAGCAATTTCCATCCAGTTTTTACTTTCTGTTTCACCCGTCCAATCCACGGCTAGAACAGATTTGTCAAAAGGGTTCAATGATTTGAGATAGTTGCAAAATGCTGGTCCGGTAACTTCCAAAAGAAAAATGAGCATTTGCGGACTTACCCGCTTCATAGCTTTTACCCAGTCGGCGTTAAGTCTGTTCAGAAAGTTAATTAACTCTTGATAAGAATTAAGGTTGGGTTGCTCGCCAAAGTAATTGTCGCGGAAAATGGAAAGCATGCGGATGTTCCCGTCGAGCAAATGGGCGGCAACGTCTTTAACCGTCCAAAGCTTTGCAATTGTCTGCTTTTGCCACTCGTCAGGTGTGAGGGAGTTCAACAGGTCAAGCAGTTTCTTATCAAGAACCGGCAGGAGGTGAACTACATCAATTGGAAGGTATTGTTGTGACGTCATAAAGTAACCGTTAACGTTTTACGGATTGGCGTTTGTGGCGGTTAATTTAGCACAAATGTTCAATAGCAGCACTTCACCCGCCATACCGCCAAAACTGATGTTACCAGCACGGGCTATCCTGTCTGTTGTTATGTGGTCAGGGATTATATTTTTTGAAAATTGTCGTAGCAATGTGCCCGCCAAACCCAAAAGTGTTACTCATGGCGTAGTTCACTTGTCGTTGTCGTGATTGGTGCAACGTCAAGTTAAATATGTCCTTAAATTCGGGTTCAATATCCACTGAATTTATTGTTGGCGGAACAATGTTTTGTTGAACAGCGTTAATACAAGCAATCGCTTCAACCGCTCCTGCTGCACCAAGCAAATGTCCTGTCATTGATTTTGTTGCACTAATGTTCAGCTTGCTTTGTCTGCCGAAGATTCTTTCTACTGCTTTCATTTCACTGATGTCGCCCGGTGGCGTTGATGTGGCGTGTGTATTCAGATAATCTATTTCGTTGGCGGAAATGTTTGCATCTTCCAAAGCTGCTAACATTCCTAAATAAGCTCCTTCGCCTTCAGGGTGTGTACCTGTAAGATGATAGGCGTCTGCTGCCATACCCCCACCTACAATTTCTGCAATGATTGGGGCATTTCGTTTTAGGGCGTGTTCATAGCTTTCTAAAATAATTGCTCCTGCACCTTCGCCCATTACAAAGCCATCCCTGTTTATGTCAAACGGACGTGAAGCAATTTGCGGATTTTCGTTGAGTGTTGATAATGCTTTTGAAGCATTGAAACCACCAACAGAACTTTCGTTGATTGGTGCTTCCGAACCGCCTGTTATGATCATATTGGCTTTACCCCAACGGATATAGTTTAAAGCGTCAATAATTGCTGTATTTGAAGTAGCACAAGCTGAAACAGTTGTAAAATTTATTCCCCGAAGCCCGTATTTTATTGAAATGATACCCGAAGCAATATCAACAATCATTTTCGGAATAAAGAATGGATTAAAACGTGGCGTTCCGTCTCCTTGTGCAAACTCGGTTACTTGTTGTTGGAACGTGCCGATACCACCATTTCCCGAACCCCAAATAACACCAATCTTGTTTTTGTTCAAGGTGTCAAAATTGATATTTGCGTTTCTAACCGCTTCTTCAACTGAAATCAAAGCGTACTGCGTAAACAAATCGTATTTTCTTGCTTCTGCTTTTTCAATGTGGTTTAATGGGTCAAAGTTTTTAAGTTCACATGCAAATTTTGTTTTGAATTTACTTATGTCAAATTTCGTGATGGGTGCTGCACCACTCACACCATTGATGAGTGATTGCCAAAAATCATTTACATTGTTTCCTATTGGGGTAATTGCACCAACGCCTATTACTACTACTCGTTTCATTATGACTGTTGTGTTAAATCCTTTATTATGGTTTCTTTTATTTCCTTAAAGTCTTGTTTGTTAGTAAGTCTCGTAAGTTGAACTGCTGCAAGCATATTGGTTATTATCATTAATGCTTTTGTTCTTTCGTTGATGTTAAACCGAAAAATATTTTTGTTTTTTCCTTCTTTTAATATTTCAATGACCCATTTTAAAATGTTGTCAGCTAATTTTTTGAGTTCGTTTTGCATTTCAGGTTCAACTGTATAAAAGTCTGTTGCCAAAGAGCCTACAATACAAATTTTGTTTTCCGATTTTGCAACAGAGTAAATATTTAAAAAGGCATTTAGTTTTTCAACAGGGTCTTTGCTTTCTGTTTTTGTTTTTAACTGTTCAAGTCGGTTACGGTGTTCCTGAACAATAGCTAATCCTAAGGTTGTTTTTGTTGGAAAGTGATAATGTACAGAAGCATTTTTTATGTTCAGTTGCTTTGAAATGTCAGCAAAGCTAAAAGCGTTATATCCTTTTTCTCGTATAAGGCTGTCGCCAAGTCTTATTATTTCTGTTCTTGTATCCATTTTAGTCTGCAAAGATACAAATAAACTTACCTACTACTAGGTAGGATATTTCTTTTAAAAATTCGTTGTCAGAAAGTCTGACCGATTGTCTGGCCTATGCCAGGTGCTTGATTATCAAATTATTTCCATTCACCCTTTTGGATTGACTCCGTACAGCAGTCAAACATTTCCTGAAGCTTTGAAGTAGCTAAGCTTTAGGTTGACTCAAAAAGGATTTAAAGGGCTGTAAAGTCTTTAACAGAATAAAATATGGTGTCGGGTGTGCCATCAAACCGTGTATAGCCATGTACAAAGTCTTTTATGAGAGATGCGGCTGGGGCAAGGGGAACGGTCGTGCAGTTAGTATGGGCATTTGAAATACTTCAGCTTACCCTTTGTTCTATTGCTCAATAAAGATAGTCGGTGCAGAACTTTTTCAAAAGCCATATTGCGCCAAACCGTTGTGTTTGTCGCACAACTCAAAGCCGGAACCTGGCTGCAATAGGCCGTTATCAGTTCCTGTAAATACCCGACAGTCGGAACAGATTGTTTGATCCTTAAGTGTTGTAAAATCTTCTCTGTCATGCAGGTTGCTTAAAATGACTCACCATGAAAACATTGCTGTCAGGTATGGTATTGGCAGCAGTTCGGTTCAGTAAAGTTAATCAGATGCCGTGCTATTCGTCAAGCTGTTAGTAGCAGTTCATCTATTCTTGCACCAATGCACGGTTGTAAGCCGTTTATCTTTTAACCGCCACAATAATTCCTGAAGCCCAAACTTGCTTTAGGAGCACTAAATCCGCTCTTTTCTCCAATACCTCAATCAGATGGGTTGCTTTTTCCTGGTGTCCCTCTGGCCAGTTTTGCTGTGGCAGCATATCATCGATTATATAAAGCCCACCTTTATTTAACATGGTCAATACTTCATCCAAATAAAAGTACTTTCCAGGCCATGTGTCGGCAAAAATATAATCAAATCTTAGGGGCTTGTTCTTCTCGATCCACTCGCCTCCATCTGTATCAATAAGGTTCAATCTGTTATCCTTTCCCAGAAATTGTTGCGCAATGTCTAAAAACTTTGGTTCATTGTCAATGGAGATCAAGGAGGCATCTTTGTCCATGCCGTCCAGTATCCATGCTGTTGAAAGTCCTGTTCCTGTGCCCAGCTCCAGGAACCTGCCTGCTGGCTTTGAGGCTGCAAGGGTGCGAAGTAAAGAACACGTTAAGACATCCGAGGCCATGGTGAAACCTGAAGCTTTGGTGGCCTGGTCAATGTCCTGATAAGGTTTTGGCTGTTGTTGGTTTATTTCTTCTGTCATCCTAAATAGTTTGTATAATGATTGGTTTTAAATGGCAGCTTACAACACTTAAATATATGAACCGGCAATTGAAAAAAGCGAATGCTAACTGCATGTTGTTTTGAAATTGTTATTAGCTTTTTTAAATGGCCCGGTTGCGGCAATTCAACATGATTCATACGTTCTTTCTCCACATCCAGGAGCTTTTTATGGTCTTAATTACGGCAATAGCTAATCAAACTTTGATGTAGTGGGAGTCCTCAACTCGGCATATTTACAGCGAAAACCTTAAAAGGGATTTGAAACATTTTCATGGCTCCTTATAGCAAGGGGACTTATAGGTTAGGTCTATACACCTTCTCAGGCCGTGTCCCGCTATGCACAAAGCCAAAGCGCAGGAGATACGGAAAGGGCGATCAAGCCCTAATTAATAGACTTTAAACCTCATATAAATAACGAGGCCACAAACAACACCTAAAAAGCATCAAAACGCTTTTATACCTAGCGGTAGACTGTGCAAAATGGTGTATTATCGATGAATTATAATATATAACTATTTATTGACTAGCACCTTAAAGTAATGATTTCATCAAAAAAGTACCCTTTTTGCACAGCCTGACGTCCAAGGGCTTTAAGAAGGGCGGGTGTTTGGAAATATGTCGCTTCACTTTAGAACCTCAGCCGATGACTGTTTTGTTGTTGAAAAATAGGACTTCAGCCCGGCTTTTTTTAAAGCCTCTGCTAGCGGCGGTCTTGTTTATGGTAAACGGTTAACAAAGGCGCTGCATCTTTCAAAAAAGATGGTCGGATTGTTCAACCAGGGATCATGGCAGGCGTCCTTAACAGTAAAGAGTTCCGCATTGGGAAGCACCCTGGCATATCGATGCCCCCAATCAATAAAGCAGTTTTTCCGGTCGCCGGTGAATATCAGCACCGGTACCCGGATGCTTTTAAGGCTACTCATCTTGGGTGCGGTTTTGAAGCTATAGACCGGTTCCAAATTAGCCGGCCCCCAGGTTGTGGTCAGCGCCCGCTGCACTATTTGCTCTGCCAGAACAGTGTCAGACTTCCGCACCTCTGTTATGGTGTCAGTATAAACCTGTTCTTTACGAGGCTTGTACCCACGGGCTTTCAGGCTTTCATATCTACTGCTGCTTAGCCCCAATCCAAACCATTGTACCGTACCGGTTAAAATCAATCCCTTTACATCCTGTGGGTATTGTTGTGTATAGGCCAGTGCCAGCAGGCTGCCCCACGAAGAGCCGGCCAGGATCACCTTTTTGTCTTTGGCAACCGTTTCAATAACTCTTTTTAAGTCTGCCACGTGTTCCTGCCAAGTATAGCTGGCAGCCATTTCACTACGGCCACAACCTCTTTGGTCATAATAAATAAGCGTGGCATTGGCACTTAACTGGTCAAACTCCGGCCGCAGGTAATCGTGTTGGGTAGCAGGGCCGCCATGCAGCACAACAATGGTTTGTTTTGCACTGCCCAGCTTCCAATAAGCCAGCTTAGGCGCTCCTGAAACCATGCCATCTTGGGAAAAACCAATTGTAAAAGAAAACAGCAGAAGGGTAAAGAGTAAACATGTTTTCATGAGATTGCTTATTGCCGCTATCGTCGAGCGCTTAGCGATCGTGGAGGAAGCACGTGATTCGTCAGCCCTGGACAGGTGGTGAAAATAGTTCTTTTGATGATGTTTGGCAATGCTGTTCACCTGGGGGCGGCCAGGTGGGACTGGTGTGCCGTTGAAATAAAAAGAATATGTCTTACTCGTCGCCCCGTCATGACGCCAATCCCATGTTGCAGGCATGTGCCATTGTTTGCCGGCCGCCACCTTTGCACAACGCATTTTCATATTTCATAATTTTTCTTTACCGTTTGTGTTATTGAAAAAGATTATTAGGTCATAATTTTCAGCTAGGCGAACCGAAGATTTAATTATGGTACCAGTTGCACTTAAATTTCTAAGCATTTTTATTTCATTGTTTACTAAAGTGGCAACGGCAGTATTTTTTGAAGCCAGGTTGACGGGCAAAAAGAAATTAGGATACTTGCATTGTTTAAAGTAATACTCAATGCCTTTTTTATCCTCTACGTCTTTGAAAAACTTGTTTTCGTAACGATCGGTTTTGCTATTGTAAATTTTTACGTCACCAGTATTGAAATCAGTTGCTACAACGAAATACTTGTTGCCATAAAAATTACTTAAAAGATAGCCCAAAGACGTCCGCATTTCAAATTTTGTTTTTTGCAAATGACCATTATGGGCTAGAATAATTGCTTTATTTTCCGGAGTTTTCGACACAACCGACTTTATGTTTTCAAACATATACCCGTCCCGTACGTTAAAATCGTTTCTGCCAAATCTTTGGCGATAGGCGAAATCAATTTGCTGGTTGAGCAGTGACTGGTAGTAGCTGCATAAGGAACTGTGACAATTTTCGCTCCACTTGTCAGCCACTCGTTTAATGTCTTCAAAGTCTTTTTTGGTAAGATTTTTATATCCCACACCAACATCACCGGTAAATCTTTCTAAAACAATGTCCACATCATACGAAGGGAAAAGACATTTTAGCTTTTGAATGATGCTATAAAAACCCCTCACTTCTGCTCCGTAGATATGTACCCTTTCGTTTTCAGGCTTGTTTTTGTTGTAGGACCGCAACCAATCCAGTTCCTCTTTGTTTGCAACGACGGGGCGAAGACCTCCAATAAATTCCAGGCTATCGGTTTGATGATTGATATAAGCATCAACTTTTTCGGCTGCTAAGATATCGCCTTCGTCAACAATTGCTTTGTAGCCCATCTCCTGTACCAGAAAACGTACGAGCCGTTGCCTGCAGGTATTGTATAATGGGGTTCCATGTGTACTTTCACCAATTCCGATGAGGGCTGCATCTTTTGCCATTTCTTGCAGAAATGCTAAATCATCAAAAC
>JAEWAC010000410.1 GCA_023391895.1 Bacteroidota bacterium | reverse complement strand
TCGCAATTGTACACTACCGTATGCCGCTCGTTTTCAGTAGAAGACTTGGGGTGCCAGGCTACCAGGTACTTGCCGGGATGGTATTTGCTGTACACCACCTCGCCGCTTACCGGGTTGCGGTTGACGTGTACATTCAGCGGGCTCATAAAGATGGAAAGCTGCAGGCGCTTGTCCTGGAAATACTCATCGGGCTGCACTTCTTCAATCACCACCACGGTGCCATCGCAGGGGGCAATAATCACATCGTCGCCTTCGGTAAACAGGCGGTGGGGTATGCGAAAAAAAGAAAAGATAAAAACCAGTATGCCAAAAGTGGCCAGCAGGATCAGCCAGTGCAGCCAGTTTTGCTCTAAAAAGTAAAATGATACCAGGTTGACAGCGGCAAAGACCAACGTACAGACGATAATAGTAGCAAAGCCTTCTTTATGTATCCTCATTGAATGATTTCTAAGGGCCCAAAATTAGGAAAGTAAATGAGTTATAGAAGGATATGCTGAAAATCTGTTGGAGGGGAGAGAGGACCACAGTCGACAGACGACAGACGGCAGCAGGGAGAAGTGATAAGTAGTAAGTTGTAAGTAATAAGTAAAGAAGGCAGAAGGCAGAATGCTTAAGGCAAAAGTTAAAAGGCAAAAGCAAAAAGTAGGGCAACCAGACTGGTGCAGCGCCTTATCCCGCGTTAGTTTAAAACATCTATTGCTTTAAGAACAGATTAGCGGGATACCGCCCTTTAGTATCTATGCATAACACGCAAAAGGATTTGAACTTCTTGAAAACCCCATACCTGTAAGAACTCTCCAACTAATCTACAAACCTTAATGCAGGATACACTCAGGAATGAGGGTTGCTGTGCGTGGGCGGGCCAAACGGACGGAGCCATCGGGTTGGCCTTGAACTTTTTGCTTACTGTTTCGGGGAGAAAAAGTAAGAAGCGCTGACTAAAGAATGAAAAGCAAATAGTCATAGTTAATCATAAAAAAACTGCTATATGGGGATTTGAAGAAGTTCAAAGGCGATGCTGAAACCAGTTCCTTTAGACTTGCCCTAAATTTAGAAGCAGGGAGCAGGGGCAGTTGTGCACTACAAACAAGTTTGAAGCCTTGGGCTTATATGCTGATTGAGACTACTGCCCCTTTTACATCCAGGAGCATCAAATAGAAATTCGAGCTTGCAGGCTCATTAACAAGGAATTGACCGTCCCAGATGAACCCCTCCCTGACCGTATCAACTTCAAAACAAAATTATGCAGGAGCCCTCAGTTTTTATTGGCATCGACATCTCAAAAGCAACTTTAGACATTTGTGTGCTGCAGGCAGAACAGCGCCAGCACTATGTCATCCAAAATGATCCACAAGCCATCCACGGCTTCTTTCAGCAGGCTGCTTTTGCAGCTCCTTCTATGTGGGAGTAGAAAACACCGGCCGCTATAACTGGGCACTCTACACAGTGGCCCAGCAGCTCGATCTGTCCCTGTATGTAATCGCCCCGCTGCATCTGAAAAAAAGTCTGGGGCTGGTGCGCGGCAAAAACGACAAGATTGACGCCCTCCTGCGCATTGCCAGCTTCATCAGGAGGCACTACCCCGAACTCACCCCCTATAAACCCTGCCGCAACATTATGCTGCAGCTACAGGTGCTCTTAAGTGAACGAAAGCAACTGGTAGCGATAAAAAAGCAGCTGGCCGCCACCGCCAGCCAATATGAGCTGCTCGCCCACACCGGCTTGCAGGAGCTGCTGATTCAAAAACAGGCCAGCCTGCAGGCGGCCCTTCGCGAGCAAATCAAAGCAGTAGAGCAACACATCCAGGGGCTGATTGCCAGCGATGAAGTACTACGTGAGAAAGCTCAATGGATCCAGTCGGTACAAGGGGTGGGCAAAGTGCTATGCTGGCATTTATTGGTAAAGACCAATGAGTTTAAAACCATAACGGAAACCCGCAAACTGGCCTGCTATGCCGGGGTGGTGCCCTTTGAGTATAGCTCCGGCACTTCGGTGCGGGGCAAACAACGCCTGTTGGTGTATGGCGACAAAGGGCTCAAAACGCTGTTGCACCTGGCGGCCATGAGTGCCATTAGGCTCAAGGGTGAGCTAAGGGGTTATTACCAGCGCAAGGTGGGTGAGGGCAAAAACAAAATGAGTGTGCTCAATGCCGTCAGAAACAAAATCATCCACCGCATCTTCGCCGTTATCAAGCACCAGCGACCCTACAAAATTGATGCATCCCATTTGGAATTGTCATAGAAATCAGCATGACGGAGCAAGAGACAGGATAACTTCTTCAAAAACCATAGTGAAAAGGAAAAGTTTTAAACAGCTATATGGACTTTTGAAGGAGTAGATGCTACTGCTTAAAACTTTAAAACAGTTGTGCCTTTACTAAATGCTATTATACCCGTATTGAAAACAAAAAAGCAAAAAGGCTGAGGAGTCCTCAGCCTTTCTTTTGAGCAAAATCTTTCATCATATCCGTAATGGCTATCACGCTTTCTATCGGCAAGGCATTATACATCGATATTCTAAAGCCGCCTACGCTGCGGTGGCCTTTGATGCCAATCATGCCTTCCTGCTGGGTCAGGTCCAGAAACTCTTTTTCCAGCTCGGCCTTTTCCATTACAAAGCAGGCGTTCATTTTACTGCGGTCTTCTTTGGCCACCGTGCCTTTGAAAAGGGGAAGACTGTCCAGGGTGTCGTACAGCAGTTGTGCCTTTTTATTGTTTTCACTTTCAATGGCTGCTACACCGCCTTTGCTTTTGAGCCAGCGCAGCGTCAGCATGCATACATAAATGGCAAATACCGGGGGCGTATTCAGCATGGAGCCCGCTTCAATGTGGTTGCGGTAATCCATCATGGTAGGTAAGGGACGCTGCACTTTGCCTAAACAATTTTTATTCACAATAACAGCGTTTACACCAGCGGCGCCAATGTTTTTTTGCGCACCGGCATAAATCAGGTCAAAGCGGTTAAAATCTAACTGGCGGCTTAAAATATCCGAGCTCATATCGGCCACCAGGGGCACCCCTTTTTCATAAAAAAGAGCAAGGTCCTGCCACTGGGTTCCGTAAATGGTATTGTTGGTGGTGAGGTGCAGGTAAACGGCATCTTCCTTTACTTCAAACTGCTTGGGCAGGTAGGTATAATTATCGCTTTTTGAACTGCACACCACATCCACGCCGCCGTACAGCTTTGCTTCCTTGATGGCTTTGGCACCCCAAACACCGGTATCGGTAAAAGCCGCTGTTTTGGTTTCATCCAGCAGGTTCATGGGCACCTGGAAAAACTGCGTGGAAGCGCCGCCATGCAAAAACAACACTTCATGATCGGCATCCAGCTGCATCAGTTCTTTCATCAGGGCAACTGCCTCGTCCATAATGGGTTGAAACAACTTGGTGCGGTGCCCGATTTCTAAAATGGACAAGCCGGTATGGTTGTAATTGAGAATGGCCTGGCTGGCCTGATCGTATACCTCTTTGGGTAAAATAGAAGGGCCTGCATTAAAATTATGTACTGTAGCGGTTGTTGTAATCACGTTGAATAGCTTATTTGTCAAATTTAAAAATAAGTTGCATACCGCAGGGTGTAAAGGAACGCAAATCCAAAGAATATGACGGTACAGTGATGGGAACAACGGTTTGGAAGGTGAGCGAAGGCCGTTGGTAAAACAAATGTGGTATAGAATAGTGGCCGGTCTGTTCGTTAACCAAAAGCAGGTACGGCATGATCAACCACGATGTCGCAAGCTAATAGGGCCCTCCTTCTTCCAAATCATTACGGTTACGGTGGTTGGCAGTAATCATACAAATAAAACACAAGCGCTTACTAACGGCAATTCCGGTTAAGTAAGCGCTTGTTGTTGAATAAAGTACTTCCTTCTGAGGCAATGGATTTTTTATTCGATAACAACAAACTTATGCGAGGTAGATCCAGCTTTATTTTTAAGAACAATAAAATAAGTACCCGCCGGTAAATTCCTGGTATCAACCTGCGTTGTTTTGGTAAACCGAAGGGAGCGGACCAAACGGCTGTTGTCATCCACTAACAGGGCTTCCTGCTGTGTGTTCGTGTTGCTGGTTTGTACCGTTACACTGGATCCTTTTTTAACCAGGGTTGGAAAAACCCGAACGCCAGCTGTGTTGTCTTCCAGTGCCGGCTCGTTTTTGCCTGCTGTTACGGTGTTGGTGGACGTCAGGGTTATATCAAATTCATCAGCAAGGCAGTTGCTGCCATCGGTAACCCGGTACGTTGTACTCTGGCTGGGTGTAACGGAAATGGTGCGGCTGGTCGCGCCGTTAGACCACTGGTAGTTCCCTTTCCAGGAGGCGGTGAGGTTTACCGTGCTGCCGGCTGCGATGGTTGTAGCGGTTTTTTTACCAGCATTTTGCATAATGGTAAACTGGTCAGCTACTACGCCGTCTTTGCGCAAAAACTTGCCATCCAGGCGGTTTCCTTCAACTTCCAGGTACAGCATGCCACCATCGGCAAAGGCAAAAGGCAAAGCGTCATGCGGATAGTCAGATTCTACACTTCCGCCCGCACCTGCCGAGCCAGAAACGACATACACGGTACCATGGTTAGGGGTTCCTGTTGTGATATAAGGACAGGAGTTCTTGGAACCGTCGTACTTGCCGCTGGAGCTGCTAATGGCATCTCTTTTTTTACTAAAATCGCTTTCGGTGCCGTAGTAGTTGTTCAGCAGGTAGGAGCGTTCGTAATTGTGGCTGTGGCCGGAGAGTACCAGGTCCACGCCATGCCGCTCCAGTATCGGCAGCAGGTTGCGACGAATCCGGGTGAGGGAACCTTCTTTATCGGAATTGTGGCTGCCTTTGGTGAAAGGAGGGTGGTGCCAGTAAGCAATGACCCAGGGTTTGGTATTGGCCGCCAGGTCTTTTTTGAGCCAGGTAACCTGTGGCCCCAGTGTATCGGAAATGGTGGTTTCATCAGGGAGCTCTGTGCCGTAGGAGTCCATGCTGATAAAGTGAATGTTGCCCCAGTCAAACGAGTAGTAGGCCTCCGTTTCTGATGCTACACCGCCGCATTCTGCTTCGGTAGGCATGGTAAATATTTGATAATAAGGGATGGTTCTGGAAGACTTGGGGCCCGGGTGATAGTCGTGATTGCCCGGCGCGGGGAACAAGACATGGTTTTTTAAAATGGTAGGGCTGTAAGCGTTAAAAAACTGTTCCTGGTAATCCTCATCCGTACCATCGGGATAGGCATTATCACCCAATAAAAGCATCAAGTCGGCCGGCTCATTGCCTACATGATTCAGGTAGCTATTTAAAGACCCGGTTTGATTGCCGTTACTGTTTCTTCCGCAGTCGCCAAAAACGGCAATGCTGGTTTTGGCAACCTTTTGTTCTGTGGGTGCTGTATGAAAATAATTGTCGGCATCACCCTGCAGAAATTGTGTAGGACTGCCAAAGCGGTAATAGTATTTGGTATCGGGCAGCAAGCCTGAAATGCGTACTTCGTGCTCGGTGGTAACGGCAGGGTTAGTAGCAGAGAGTGTATAATTGCCCAGCGTGGTACCCACCTCAATGGTGGAAGCGGTAGGCTTACTGGTACGCCACCGGAGAGTAACTGCTGACTGGTTGCCCATTTGCAGGTAAGGGCCACGTGTGAGCAGGCTGTTATCCTCTGCTGGTTCCTCTATGGTATTGCCGACGAGCCTCAGGTCAAAAGATTTGTCCGAGCTGGAGGGACTACTTTGATGCACTTCGGCGGCAATCACATTATTGCCATTTGTAAAGTCGGAGGCTTTGATGGTAAAAATATCGACGGCGGAATAGGCTTTTAGCGCTTCGGTATTATAAGCAATGGCACCTTCGGGCAGGTTGCTGCGGTACACTTCTCTTCCATTTACATACACCACCACGCCATCATCCATTTTGACACTGGCTGTAAAAGATTGATAATCGGCTGCATTGGCAATGGATATGGTTTTTCTGAAATAAGTGGTGAGATGTTTATTACTGGCGTCGTTACCATACAGGACTACCGTGGCTTCATCGTCATCGCCATAGCCCAATTCGGCCTGCCCTGTTTTCCACGTTTTGTCATTAAAAGAAGCGCCGCTCCAGGCCGTGCCTTGGTCACTGCCATCGTCCAGGTACTTCCAGGAGGAGCGGTAGGGAATTAATTGAGCATGGGAGCAAATAATGGTGGCGGAGCAAAAGGGTGTCATCAGCAGCCCTAAAAAGAATAACTTTCTCATCAGCGCAGGTTGAAGGTTAACAATAAGTGTGGGGTAGACTAGTTCCGGACAGAGGAGTAAGAGTGCAAAAATAAAAACGAAAACAGCCTGCCCGGTAGTTTATTTTTGTTCTTTTTCTACCAGCAAACGAGTGCTATTCATGCTCATCCGCTGCCGCTCCCTGCTGCTTCCACAACAGGTTCAGTTCTTCAAACTCTTTTAAATCCTCATCCGCAAATGCAACGTTGGTCAGTGTGCTCAGGTCCGGCTGGCCGGCATCTATCCAGGCCGTGTACCAAAATGAAGCAACCGCATAAACCGATTGCCGCATACGCCGCTCCACCATACCCTTGAGCAGGGCATCATAGGCTTTTGAAAAAGCGGTTGAGTACTGCCGCACCACCTGCCCGTTCCGGTTTTCAAAAGCAAATTTTTTATCCGCGGGAAATCGTTCGGTCAGCTCTCTTTCGTAATGCAATACCGTGTCTGCCGCTGCGGCGCTTTCCAACACCCTTTGCCAGATAAAGTCGCCCGTGTGTTGTATGTATCCGGCTTTGCCAATAAAAAAGTTCCATTCCTTATCGGCCAGCAGTTCAGGTATGCGGCTTTCCCAAAAGCTATGAATGCCTCTTTGGTTGGTGTATTGCCCATTGTAATTGAGGGTGGCATGCAAGGGTACGTGTGCATCGGCAATGTAATGGCTCAGGTCTGCCGACAGTTTTAAAATTTTGGCACCGTTCTTTTCTTTAAAAGCCTGGGTAAGCCGGTATTGTATGGTCTGCACTCACCAGGGTACAACGCCGTGCTGCAACAGCGTATCTTCCGTATACCGGACCACAGCGGAATCCCTCCGCCGGGGCAAAGCGTCAAAAGGATAGGCGCCATAATGGTCCAGGTCTATGTAGTGCCGGGGGCCTTCTGCCACCAGTACATAACGTCTTTTGTCCGGGTCCACGGCGTGTTCGCTGACAAAGTGGATATGGGTTTATAAAAACTATCATCTGCGGCGGTAGCAGAAAGACGGAATAATAAATGAATTTTTTATGGGCAAAAAAGCCCCAGCAAAAGCAGGGCAACTACATCAGCAGCAAGGCTGTCAACAATCCTATTTTTTAAGAAAGTGCATTTTTTTTAGCCGCCGCTTTATCCTCATCCAGGGCCGTAACCCCGCCGCTGATGGCAAACTTCATGGCCTCGGTGGGGCCCAGTTTGGTGATGGGCTTTACACGGCTGGCCGGTAAAAGGTACACATTTCCGGCAATGGAGTACGAGGCTGGAATGTAAACGGCCACATAGTCTTCAAAACCAAAATCGGGTGTGGTTTCCTGGGTTATAAAGCCAACCCGCCATACATCGTTGTCATCAATATTGGCCAGCACCGGGCGGTTAAACTTCTTTTTTTCACCGGCAAAGGCTTCAAAAAAATCTTTTACAGTAGAGTAGATAAAACGAATGCCGGGAGCTTTTTCCAGCCAACTGTCAAACAAACTGAACAGCTTGAGCTTGATAAAAAAGGAACTAAAGTAGCCTACCAGGCAAATGGCGGCAATAACCAATAAAAAACCCAATCCATAATTCTGCACTTGTACCTTTCCTTCGCTATCGGTAGTGGTAAACAGGGGAATCAGGCTGTCAATGCTGGACACAATCCAGTAAATGGTATAAAGGGTGATGGTAACAGGGGCTATGATCAACAGGCCCTGTAAAAAATATTGAAAAAGCCGGCTGAAACTAAAAAGCTTTGGCTGAGGAGACACGTCGTTATTCATGCTGCAAATTTAACCTACAGTTCATCCCCCGAAATCAACCATTCATACAAAATTAATAGTGGAAACTCTGGTTACGCAAAAAGTTTCCATAGTTTTGGCGCCTGAAATATGGAAGCCAAAGAAAGAATATTGCTGAAGGCGCATGAGTTGTTCAACCGTTATGGTATCCGCTCTGTTTCTATGAATGATATCGCGGCTCAACTGGGGATGTCCAAAAAAACCCTTTATCAATACTGTACCGATAAAGATGAACTGGTGAATGCCGTATTTACCTCTGTGATGGAGCAAAACCGTACCCAGTGTAGCATTGATTATCAACATTCTGAAAATGCCATACATGAGCTTTTTCTGGCGTTTGACAGAATGCAGGCCATGTTTGCCAATATGAATGTGTCTACGCTGTTTGATATGGAAAAATACCACCCCTCGGCCTTTGCCAAGTTCAAAGAGTTCAGGGACACGTTTTTATACGGCGTGATCAAAGCCAATATCGAGCGGGGCATACGGGAAGAAGTGTACCGGCCGGAGATCGACGCAGATGTGATTACCCGTTACCGGCTTTATACCATCATGCTTTCTTTTAACCCGGAGTTTTTTCCCAACAACCGTACTCACCTCATTCACATTGAGCAGCAGTTGTCAGAGCATTATTTATACGGCCTGGCCACCGCCAAAGGCCAGAAGCTGATCCTTAAATATAAAAGTCAACGAACCAAAATAAATATTCGATGAAAAAAACAATAAATCAACTGTTTGGAGGTTTGCTGTTGCTGACGTCAACGGCCGCCGGTGCACAGCAGCGGCACGAGTTTTCGGTGCAGGAAGCTGTGGATTATGCCAGGAAAAACAGTGTGCAGGTAAAAAATGCATTGATAGGCGTAGGGATACAAAAACAAACCAACCGGGAAATAACCGCCGCTGCCTTTCCGCAGATCAATGGAAATGTAGGCGTCGTGTATAATCCTAACGTAGCTATACAGAAATTTCCCAATTTTATTGCGGCTGCCACCTATGGGGTTTTGGAAAATGAAGGTGTAAAAGATGGAAGTGGTGTGCCCATTAAGTCGCCGAATGATTTTGGTTTTATTGAGGCGCAGTTTGGTACTAAGTACAACTCCAACTTTGGCGTAAGCCTGCAGCAATTGCTTTTTGAAGGACAGGTGTTTGTAGGCCTGCAGGCCCGGCAAACCTCTATAGATTACGTCAATAAAAATGTGGAAGTAACGGAAGAAAATATCAAGGCCAACATACACAAAATTTATTTTCAGCTGGTGGCCAGTAAGGCACAACTGCAAATGCTGGACGCCAATATTGCCCGCTTCAAAAAGCTGCAGAACGACACCCGGGCTATGTACGAAAATGGTTTTGCCGAGAAGGTGGAAGTAAGCCGTGCTGCTGTACAATTGGCTAATGCTGAAACGGAGCGCACCAAAGCTTTGAACGGCATTCAGAATGGTTACCTGGGATTGAAATTGTTGCTGGGCATGCCTACGAACGATACGCTGGTGCTGACCGATACCATTACGTATGAAAGCATCAAGGATGGGGTTTTGGATAATTTATCTTATCTGCATCGCGACCGTAAAGAGTATCAGCTGGCCGAATTGGGAAAAAGGCTGCGTGAGTTTGATATCAAGCGGTACCGGCTTACGTACTTTCCTACTGTGGGTATATACGGATCGTACAACCGGATAGGGCAAGGAACCCGGTTTACCTTTTTTACGGGTACTAACTGGTTCCCCTCTTCAGCGGTGGGACTGAATATCTCCATTCCCATTTTTGATGGTTTTGCAAAAGATGCCCGCATCAAACGAGCACAACTGCAATTGCAGCAAACAGAAAATGAAATTGATGCCTTGAAGCTCAGTATTGACCAGGAAGTAAACCAGGCATTGAATAACTACAAATCGGCTTTGGCTACGCTGGATGTACAAAAAAGAAACATTGAACTGGCAGAACAGGTGTACAACCAAACCAAGTTAAAACGGGAGCAGGGCATGGGTACTACACTGGAAATTACCTCTGCGCAAAGCGACCTGCAGATTGCCCAAAGCAACTACATTCTGGCGCTGTATGATGCCATCAGTGCCAAGGTTGATTTTCTGAAAGCAACCGGAAAACTACAATAATGAAATTATCAAAGAATAAAAAAGAGTATATGCAAAAGAATATTTATTGGCTGCTGTTGATCGGATTACTGGTTGCCTCCTGCGGCAACACCCGGAAAGGAAAAGAGGCGGAACTTAACGATAAAAAGGCTGAACTGCAAAAGCTGAAGAAAGACCAGCAGGAGCTGACTGCAAAAATTGACAAACTGCAAAAGGAGATTGCGGTGCTGGATACATCCAGCACCGCAACCGGTAATACAAAGCTGGTGGCGATCACGCCCATACAAAACCAAAACTTTACCCACTATGTAGACCTGCAGGGCCGCATTGACGCCACCAACATTTCTTATGTAGCGCCGCCCAACGGGCAAGGTGGTATTGTAAAGGCACTGTATGTAAAACAAGGTGACTATGTACGCAAAGGACAGGTGCTGGCCCGCCTGGACGACCAGGTCTTACGGCAGCAGATAGAACCGCTGAAGGTACAGCTTGCTGCCGCAGAAGATACCTACCGCAGAACCAAGAACCTGTTTGACCAGGGCATTGGTACCTATCAGCAGGTATTGAGTGCCGAAACCCAGGTTGAAAATTTAAAAAAGAACATCGGCATTATTCAAAAGCAAATTGCATTAATGACGGTGACCGCTCCCAACGCAGGCGTGGCCGACCAGGTGAACGTGCGGGTAGGAGAAGCGTTTACCGGTACCTCCCCTATGGGGCCGCAGATCAGGATTGTGAATACCAGCAGCCTGAAAGTAGTGGCCGAAGTGCCCGAGAACTACCTGGGCCGGATCGGTACCGGCAGCAAGGTGCGCATTACCCTGCCCAACATGAACAAAACGTTGGAGGCCAAGGTAAGTGTAGCCGGTAAGATCATTGATCCCAATCGCCGCACTTTTTATATAGAAGCCCCCATTCCGGCCGACCCGAATATTAAACCCAACCAGATCGCCAATGTGCAGATACAGGATTATGCCGTGGCCGGTGCAGTAACCATTCCTGTCAACACGCTGCAGAATGATGAAAAAGGAAAGTTTGTCATGATTGCCGCTAACGAAAATGGCAAGCTGGTGGCCCGTAAACGTGCCGTGATAGTTGGTGAACTGTATAGTGATAAGCTGGAAGTAAAGTCGGGCCTGCAGGAAGGTGACCGGCTGATAACAGAAGGCTTTCAGAACCTGTACGACGGACAGCTGATAACAACAACATAAGGTTGACAGTTAGCAGATGACAGTTGACAGAGAGGAAGCGTTGGCCGTTGATCGTTGGTCGAAGGGATAGGGCCTGCAACAAACGAGTTTAAAGATTTTGTTGATAATAGGCTTTAACGTTTCAACGAAAAACTGGCCGGACGATCAACGCCCAATGATCAACGATCTCACTTCACCGTCAACTGTCAACCGTCCTCTGTCAACTTATTAAAAAAAGTATTCTCAACACGATAATATGAGCGTTTTAGAAAATTTTACAGGCAAGTTCAAACACTTTGGACCCACCACCTGGAGTATCAAGAACCGGACGTCCATTTACCTGATGATGCTGTTTGTAAGCATAGCAGGGGTGTTCCAGTTCATAACGCTGCCCAAAGAGCAGTTCCCCGATATTGTTATTCCCAATATCTATATCCAAACCATTTATGTAGGTAACTCCCCGCGGGATATTGAAAACCTGGTAACGCAGCCCATCGAAAAACAGATCAAAAGCATTACCGGCGTTAAGGTCAACAAAGTCACCAGTACCTCGCAGCAGGATTTTTCTACCATCATTGTAGAATTTACCACCGATGTAGATACCGACGAGGCCCTGCAGAAAGTAAAGGATGCGGTAGACAAGGCCAAAACCGACCTGCCCACTGACCTGACACAGGAACCCATTGTGATGGAAGTAAGCCTTTCGGAGCAGCCCATTATGTATGTCAACATCAGTGGCGATTACGACCCGGTGCGGCTGAAAACCTATGCCGAGGAAATGCAGGACCGGCTGGAGGAGCTGCCGCAGATCAACCGGGTGGACATTGTAGGCGCGCCGGAACGGGAGTTTCAGATCAACGTAGATAACCTGCGCATGCAGAGTGCCAACATAACTTTTGACGACATTGCCAATGCCGTGGCGCGGGAGAATATGGACATTTCGGGCGGCCAGTTGGAGGTAGGCAATATGCGCCGCAACCTGCAGCTGAAGGGGCAGTTTAAAACCGCGTTTGATATAGAGCAGATCGTGGTACGCAACACATCCGGTGCGCCCATTTACTTGAAAGATATTGCCCAGGTAAGAGACACCGTTAAGGAAAGAGAAAGCTATGCGCGGCTGAATGGCAACAACGTTATTACGCTTAACGTGGTCAAGCGGGCGGGTGAAAACCTGATTGAGACCGCCGCCGGTGTTGACCATATTGTAAAAGATTTAAAAAACACTTCTTTTCCGCCCAACCTGGATATTGTGATCACCGGTGATCAAAGCGTCAACGCCAGCAACTCTTTCCACGAGCTGGTGAATACCATTGTGATTGGTTTTATCCTGGTGCTGCTCATTCTGATGTTTTTTATGGGGGTGGTAAACGCCTTCTTTGTGGCCCTGAGTGTGCCCCTTAGCATTTTTGTGGCCTTTATGTTTTTGCCGGCGGCAGAATTGATTGCCGGCTCCGATGTCACGCTCAACTTTATCGTGCTGTTTGCCCTGTTGTTTGGTCTGGGTATTATTGTGGATGATGCGATTGTGGTTATTGAAAACACCCACCGCATCTTTGTGGAAGGCCGAGGCCGCATCAACTCGGAGCGGTCAGCTATGATGGCGGCCGGCGAAGTGTTTGTGCCGGTACTGGTAGGTACGCTTACCACTCTGGCGCCTTTCTTTCCGCTCTTGTTCTGGCCGGGCATCATTGGTAAGTTCATGATCTACCTGCCTACCATGCTCATTTTTACACTGGCGGCATCGCTGGTGGTGGCCTTTATCATGAACCCCGTTTTTGCTGTCGACTTCATGAACCACGAAGCCGATACCCAGGAGCCCAAGTCGGCCATCTTCCGGAACAAAACCTTTTGGATGGGGATTGGCTTTGGTGCGTTGCTCGATGTGGCAGGGGCGCCGTTCTGGGGCAACCTGCTGATCTTTCTGATGCTGATGATGGTGCTGAACCGCTACGTATTGAAAGATGCTATTCATGCTTTTCAAAACCGTATGCTGCCGGCCCTGATGCGCAACTATGAGCAGTTGCTGCGCTGGTCTTTAAAAGGCTGGCGGCCGGTCTACCTGCTGCTGGCCACCTTTGGCATTTTTATCGTGGCGTTGTTTGCATTTGTGATGGCCGTACAGTCGCAGTGGGTAAGGGTGGTATTTTTTCCCAAGGCTGACCCCAACTTTATTTATACCTATATCAAACTGCCGGTAGGTACCGATGTGGAGTATACCGACTCGGTAACCCGGGTGCTGGAAAACCGCATTTATAAGGTGCTGGACATGGAAAACGGAAAGAAAAACCCGATGGTGGAAAGTGTGATTTCCAACGTGGCCATTGGGGCGGCCGATCCTTCCAGCGGCGACCGCAGTACCCGCTCGGAACTGGGCCGGGTGCAGGTGTCGTTTGTAGAGTTTAAAAAACGCCATGGTATTTCCAGTGCGCCTTACCTGGATTCGATCCGCAATGTAGTAAAAGGCATTCCCGGTGCCGAAATTTCGGTAGACCAGGAAAGTAGCGGTCCGCCTACCGACCCGCCCATCAATATCGAGATCGCCAGTGAAGACATTGACCAACTGGTAAAAACGGCGGCGGCTTTGAAAAACTACCTGGACTCCATCAACGTACCGGGCGTAGAAGAGCTGAAAATGGATGTAGACCTCACCAATCCTGAAATTACGCTGAGTGTAGACCGCCAGCGGGCCCTGATTGAAGGGGTAAGCAGTGCACAGATCGGTATGCAGATCCGCACCGCTTTGTTTGGCCGCGAGGTATCGAAGATCAAGGAAGGGGAAGATGAATACAAGATCCAGCTGCGCAACCAGGAGGTGCAACGCAAAAACCTGGTAGACCTGCTGAACATGAATATCACCTTCCGCGACATGGCCACCGGGCAGGTAAGGCAGGTGCCGATCAGTACGCTGGTAAACCTGGATTATACCAGCACACAAGGCAGTGTAAAACGCAAGGATTACAAGCGGGTCATTACCCTACGGTCGAATGTGCTGGAGTCAAAAGGCTATACACCCACAGCCGTCAACCAGGAGCTGACGGCTTACATGGATGACTTTAAGCAAAAGCCCGATAACGTGATCATCAGGCAAACCGGCGAGGGGGCCCAGCAGGCAGAAACGGCGGCCTTCCTGGGTAAGGCTTTGATGATTGCGCTGGCGCTCATTCTGTTCTTCCTGGTGCTGCAGTTCAACTCTGTGAGCAAGCCGATCATTATTCTGACTGAAATTTTATTTAGTATCATCGGGGTGTTGTTGGGCTTTGCCTTAACCGGCATGGAAGCATCGGTAGCCTTTACCGGTTTAGGAGTGGTAGGCCTGGCGGGTATCGTGGTGAAAAACGGTATCCTGGTGGTTGAGTTTGCCGAAGAATTAAGAGCCCGCGGTATGCGCACCCGGGAGGCGGTGGTGCAGGCCGGTAAAACGCGTATCATACCGGTATTGCTAACGGCGCTGGCGACCATCTTTGGTTTAATTCCGCTGGGTATTGGATTCAACATTGACTTTATAGGCATGTTTGCCGAGTTGAATCCCAACATCTATTTTGGTGGCGACAGTGCCCGCTTCTGGGCGCCGCTGGCATGGACCATCATCTTCGGGTTGATCTTTGCCTTTTTTATGACGCTGTTTGTGCTGCCCAGCATGTACCTGATTGCAGAGCGCCTGCGGCGCCCCATGCGCAGGATGTATGGCGGTAAGTGGATTTCGATGGCGGCCATTCCTCCGGTTACCTTGCTGTTTATTCCGCTGATGGTGCTGACCATGATCAGCCATCGCAGGGACGTGGCCCGCCGCAAAAGAAGACTGGCGAATGAGCCAACCGTCAATAAAGCCTTTATCGGCAGCTGGTTTTAGTCTTGACTAATGTTTGGTTCAGTTGCGGTCCCGCCCCGGCGGGACCGCTTTTTTTGCTACATATACTCAATTGTTTTCAACTTGATGAAATCCTTTCGTCAATGGTGAATGGTGAATACTAATTCAGAAAACGAAATGATGTTGTTGCAAAAAAGTAAGCGCAAGGGGCAACACAGCGGCATTCGTACTATGGGATTTTGAAAGAGTTTGTTTTACCCAGATCTTATACCCCACTGGATTGTAGTTGCGTATAAATCATCATACGGATAACAGTTTCGTATTAATAGAAGCAAGAGCAAAGGGTAACAGTTTTGATCTTTATCTGATTTATTCTATACTTGTCCATTACAACCAAAACTGATGTACAAAAGACTGCTGTTTTTATTACTGTTGCTGGCGCCGCTTTTCCTGACGGCACAATCCAATTACAAAGAAGGTTATGTGGTCAATGATCAGGGCGATACCTTAAACGGCTTTATCAACTACCGGGAATGGTACCGGAACCCCGAAAGGATATTGTTCAAATACAAGCCGGAAAATAATCAGGTCCACACTTTTACAGTGGATAACGCTACGGCATTTACTGTCGCAGGCTATGAATCGTATACTAGGTTTACCGTACCGGTTAGTATGGATGAAGTAAAGCTGTCCCAGCTGAAAGATCAGATCGATACCACTACCGTTACCAAAGCTGTATTTTTAAAGGAGATACTGAAGGGCGACCGCTTTAACCTTTATGCTTATAAAGACGACATCAAGGAGCGTTTTTATTTGCTGGACCGGCGGCAGGCAGTACCTGTTGAGCTGGTATACAGAAAGGCCGTGAGAGATTTGCAGGAAACCACGCAGGCCTTGTACCGGCAACAGCTGTTATCACTGGCCGTGGAGCAGGGCGTCTTTACCACTGCTATCGACCGCTTGATTCAAACAGCTGCTTATTCCAAAACGGACCTGGTGAAAGTAGTGAGCAGAATGAACACCAGGAACGAAACGGCTTTTGTAACGGCTGGGAATAAAAAAAGAAGACCGGTTTTATTCTTTGGTATAGGCCTGCATAATAATGTGGTAAACTATAGCGGTGAAAGCCTGGTAACCATTGACAGGATTGATGAGAGGGGAAGGGATAAATTTAAAGACCAGGTGACGACACAAGCTTATTTGCCCCGGTTTTCTGCCGGGATGGATTTTTATATCCATCCGGCCATACAGCGCCTGGTGATCCGTACGGAAGTGTCAGCCTTACCCTTAAAATCTTCTACAAAGGGGTACTACAAGTTCAACAACTTCAGCCCCGATGAAGTGGAATATACCTACCACCTTTCAGCCTGGAACCTCTCCTTTATTCCTCAGGTTATTTATAACATCTATAATCATCCTGATCTTAAGTTCTATGTTGGGGCGGGAGGTTCATTCAATTTTATCTATGCCCGCGAAAATTCGTTGCACAGAAAAGAACTCAACAGAACCACCAGTCACGAAGAAACCCAGCAAGATTATTTTCCTTTACGGGATTTTACTTTATCGACGGTGGTTCGCTCCGGTTTGCAGGTCAAGCGCCGTGTTGATCTTTCGCTGATTTGGGGGAATGGAGTAGAGTATACCAGTTTTATGAATGGCAATACTTCGCTGCGGGCGGGTTTGCTGGCCTTTTCTGTTGCCTACATTTTTTAACACTCAATGTCTCTTGCGGTAACTTTTTGTACTGAATTGTTTTCAGCTTTATGAAATTCTATCGTCAATAGTGAATACCAAATCATAACACGGATAATAGTTTCATATCAAGGAGCTAAAAGTGATACTTCAAGGGAGGACTTACTGGGCAGGTGTGGTAAAATGTTCCTAACGGGTAAGGAAAGCAACAGAAGAAGGGGTACTGCTTTAAAAGCGATGAGTGCCACAGCATCTGCTATTGTTGTTATGAGTGGAAAAACAGGGGCGTGCAACTGGTTCTGCACTTATAAATGTCGACCTAAACCTTAAAAAAAGTGTTGGGTGGCCAATCGGGCATGTTATATTGCTTACCGGTTGTGTTCACCCAGGTCTTCGCCCTGCGCTTTTTTCTTGCCGGCCAGTACAAAAAATAAAATAACGCCAATGATCACAATGACCAGGAATATCAATGGTATAATCATGATAGTAGATTTAATACCTTACTGTTTGAAAAATCCATGCCATCCGGTCGCCGTTCAGCTTACTTTGCCTTTATAATCCCAATGGTCTTTAAGGGTATTGCCGGCCGTATCTTTTAACAATCGCCGGGCATACCGGTCGCCCTTGATGAGGCCGTCGGCCTGGGCCTGGCCTATAAACATCAGGATGGGATTGCCTTCCGCATCGGTTTTTAAGGCAATGTCATAACCCCGGAATCTTAAATTGACCATGCTATCGGGTTCGTACTTCTTGTTCAGCTTTTTCAACAGGTTTTCGCCAATTTTCATAACTGCCTTTTGAACTTTTATTGCCAACAAAGTGCCGAAGTATAGTGATGGTGTTGCAGTGGCTTGTTTTAATTTCTTTGAAACTCCATATGCTATTGGTTGACAGTTGATGGATGACAGTTGACGGAAGAAAACTTCTTTAAAAGCCCCTATGGAAAACTTTATCAAAACTCCCTATTACGGATTGATTTCTTGCATAGGGGGTTTTGAAAAAGTTCTAAAGCCTCTCTCTTATGTCATGCTGAACTTGTTTCAGCATCTGCTTGTAACATCTTTAAAACTCCATGTAGCAGTTCTTTATGACATCTTATGACTATTTACAGAACTCCTGTAGTTAGCCTTTCTTAATTTTTCTCCCCGAAAAAGGGGAGCAAAAAGTTCAAGGCCAACCCGAAGGCTCCGCCCTTTTGGCCTTGCCCACGCACAAGGAAGAAGTTATAAGTGGTAAGTAATAAGTTATAAGTTATGGAGCGTCCTATGATTTTTCGAAGAAGTTCAAATTCTTTTGCGTGCTATGAAGAGATACTAAAAGCGCGGTATCCCGCTACACTTTTCTTAAAGCAACAAGTCTCTTAAGCTAACGCGGGATAAGGCGCTGGACCAGTCTGACTATCTTGCTTTTTGGTTTTGCTTTTAACTTTTGTCTTCAGCTTTCCGCCTTTAGCCTTCTGCCTTTTTATTACTTACAACTTACAACTCCTCTCCCCGCTGTGGACCCATTTCTCCCTCCTAGCTCCTGTACGGCAGCTTTTTGGCAATCCAGCTGCTGTAGTAATGCACCAGGTTATCTACATTGTTGGGCAGGTCGGTGCCGCCTCTGCGAAAGGTTTTCCATAACAGCCGGCTGTCATTGGCATCGTACAGGTAGCTGTTCAGGTAGATATCGGAGGCGTTGTGCCGCAGTACACTGCCGGTGGAGCCTTTGCCTATTGCGGACAGTATGGTTCTGCCGGCAGCCAGCCCATAAGCTACGCCATCGCTAAAGTTTTTGTTCATTTCCAGGGTGGTTACCAGCACGGCATCTACGTTCAGCAGCCGGGCCAGTTCTTCCGGTTTTTTATTATACAGATCTGCCAGCGTCAGGTTGGCTTCTTTTAAAATGGCATTGGTTTTTTGCAGGGCCTGAAAACTTACCATTTGTCCCTTACGGTTTTTGCTGGTTTGCATTAAAATATAGGAATGTAACGACTCCTGGAAAACGTAACTCCATTTTTCGTTAGCGGTTTTAATATCGGCCTCGCTTACTTTTTTGGATACGTACCCAGTTTCGGTGATCTGTACCGGCAGGATGGCAATGGTTTGGTGAGCAGCGGTTCTTTGCGAAAAATCGGCGGATTTGTAAACGGTCCGGTTGGTACCGCAGGCTAGCAGAAGAACAGGTAATACAAAGAGTAAACTTGATCTCATAAACGTAGTTTTGGGTTGGATAATGCTTCAAAACAAAATGTTTTACCAGCAGATTATTGTTAACAAGAAACAAATTATGAATTCATTAGCAGTAAGTTTGCAGCAATAAATTTGGCTATGGCTCATATAAAACCATTTAAGGCGCTGCGTCCGCACAACGAGTTTGCCGCGCAGGTAGCATCAAAACCCTATGATGTTTTAAACTCTGAAGAGGCAAGAAAAGAAGCGGACGGCAACCTGCTTTCGTTTTTACATGTAACCAAGTCAGAAATTGATTTGCCGGCCGGTGTGGATATCCATACGCAGGTGGTGTACGATAAGGCAAAAGAAAACCTGCAGCACTTGATCGAACGCAAAATCCTGTTTCAGGAGGCGGCCCCCTGCTATTACATTTACGAGCTGCAGTGGAAAGGCCGTACGCAAACTGGTTTGGTGTGTGTTTCTTCCGTAGCAGATTATTTTAACGACGTAATTAAAAAACACGAGTATACCCGCCCGGAAAAAGAACAGGACCGCATTGATC
>JAEWAC010000396.1 GCA_023391895.1 Bacteroidota bacterium | reverse complement strand
GGATTACGCAGATTGGTAAAAGCATATGGGTTTTGAAAGAGTTGAATGATTGATAAGTTGAAAGGGTTGATATGGGTTTTTATAAGAGTTGCTCCTTCTTGTTCTTGCCCTTTCAGATGAGCTGTTTGTTCTCCTAAGACCACTTGGCTTGTCATCCCGACGAAGGTGGGATCTATCCGGCATCTCCTGCTTCTAAATAGACTTTTAAAGAACTGAACAAATATCAATAATCCAAAAGAGCATATGGGATTTTGAAAGAGTTGAATAGTTGATCAGTTGAGTAGTTAATAAGGTGAGTGGTTGAAGGTTGCGTATGGGGTTTTAAAGAAGTCGTTGTACGGGCAGTTTTACTTTTACAGGAGTAGATATGTTTTGCAACGGATGCCTTGTTCTAGCCTTTTAACCGCCATCACTTTTCACTATAGAGACTATCTAAAAATATGTAGTTGGGATTCCGTATAGGCGTTTTAAGCTGAGCAAAACAAACAGTGAACCAGACGTGTTGGTGAAGAAGTACACTATAACATTTTAAGAAGCCTGGTATAGCTTCTGGCATATAGCTCGTTCTTTTCAGCCAGAACAGGACCAAAACAAGAAGCCAGCATCATTTGATGCCGGCTTCTTGTTGCTTTAGGCTATAATTAATTTACTTTTTAATCCAAACCACCTTTGCGTGTTGGTTTGCGCTGCTCCGGCCAAGCGGCGGGCTGCCCGGTTCTTGGATTGATCGGTAATACGCTTTTATCTCTTGGCATTTTTTGCGGGTCTTCGCTAGCCATATACGCCAGTATAGCGGTTAAAATGGCATTATTGCGAACATCATCCCAAACAATTTTATCATAGGTATCCCGGTTGGTATGCCAGGTATAATTGCCGTACAGCCAGCTCAGAGAGCTTAACGAAAAACCTGGTGCGCCCAAGGCTACAAAGGAGGCAAAGTCTGAGCCGCCGCCGGAAGGGAAACCCGGGAAAGTCGTTTGAATATGATTCCTGATGTCGGCCGGCACTTGAGACAGCCAGCGATTGATATACTCGTATGAATGCAGGAATCCCTGACCCGTTATGTTGACGACACGGCCGGTGCCATTATCCTGGTTGAAGAGTGCCTGCATGTTTTGAACAATCTCCGGATGGTCTTCCACAAATGCTCTGGAACCATTCAGCCCTTGCTCTTCACTACCCCAGTGACCCACCAGGATGGTGCGCTTGGGATTAGGATACAACTTTTTTAAAATCCGCATGGCTTCCATCATCACGATGGTTCCGGTGGCATTATCCGTAGCACCGCCGGATCCGTCCCAGCTGTCAAAGTGAGCTGATAAAAGGACATATTCGTTAGGCTTTTCCGAGCCGCGGATTTCGGCTATGGTATTAAAAGTCGGTGCCACGCCTTTTTCTTTAGAGTCTGCACGAACGCTGATTTTGGGCTTTTGACCGGATGCGGTTAACCGGAACAGCAAACCATAATCTTCTAAGGAAATATCAATGGTGGGTACCTTTTTGGTGTTGGCGCCAAAAATTTTATTGGCACCAAAGCCATGGCTCCATTGAGATTGAATGATACCTGCAGCACCGGCATTCTCCAATGCCAGGGCCAGTGCACGGGCATTAAGGCCTGTTTTGCTCAATCGCTTGCGCCATGCTTCTGTCTGCTCTTCGCGCTCCTTTTTCATTTTTTCAAATGATTCTTTTGTAGCAAACTCCTGCCAGTTGTAATCCGGCCGGCCGGTTGGTTGCTCCATGGAGATGAGCACAAACTTTCCTTTTACTGCCGGTAGCCATTGCTTAAATGCAACTGAATCTGCCACGTCCGCCAGAATAATAGTTTCGGCGGTTACGGTCTTTCCATTGGTGGATGGACTCCAGGCTAACTGCATTCCTTCCAGCGTTTTTACCCGCGGATGAACGAGATCAATATGCGTGATGCCTCTTTCCCAGCCGCGCCACTCGCCCCACTTTTCGTTGCGGGCCGTAATACCCCAACCCTGATAGGTTTTCACGGCCCAGTCGTGTGCCTGTTGCATTTGCGGTGTACCTACCAATCGAGGTCCGATTACATCTACTAACTGATGTGCCAGGGTTTGCAGTTGCGAATTTTCAGTGGCTTCTTTTACCACCTGCTGTACAAATACTGAATCCTTGTTCTGAGCAAGTGCTCCATAACTAAAGGTGATGGTGCAAAAGAAAAACAGAACAGATACTCTTCTAAATAAAATCCTATTCATTTTAGTACGGTATTGCATAGGCGCAATATAACAATAATTAACTACTACGCTTTAAAGCGAGACCGGCATAAGAGATGGAATGAGGGGCTAATTAGTAAGTAGTTTGATCCAAAAAAATAAAGTGCATCAACTGTAACATCGAGACCTGCTGTAACCACATGGCGGAAAAGAGTGTCTTATTTTGAAACATTTAAAAATGCCATATAAATTGTTAA
The DNA here is from genome assembly GCA_023391895.1 of Bacteroidota bacterium. GTDB lineage: Bacteria > Bacteroidota > Bacteroidia > Chitinophagales > Chitinophagaceae > Flavisolibacter. The sequence goes on along the minus strand of JAEWAC010000396.1, from coordinate 14,761 downwards.
CGGCTGTTGTTTGCTTTTTAACAACGGTTACCGCTTTTGCACAGCCCATCACACCCAAAGAGAAAGACATCCTTTTTACCAACGCCAAAAAACTGTTTACCCAGCATTATCATTTTAAAGATAAAGTGCAGCCTACGGTTCAGTATTTAGACCAGCTGTGGAAGCGTGGTGCGTACAAAAGTTATACAACGGTTTCAGCCTTTACCGATGCCCTGGCCAAAGACCTGAAGCACATCACGCAGGACGGCCACCTGAACTTTTTTTACCAGCCGGCTTACCTGGCCGTGCCGGCCGAGGCTGCACCGCAAATTCCCTGGGGCCTGGTCAACGAAAAGTTTTTAAACAATGGACTGACCGATGTGAAAGTTTTGGCCGGCGATATTGGTTATATGAAACTGCAGGCTTTTGGTTCGATAGAAGACGTGCTGGCCGGTACTTTTATCTTTCTCCAAAACACCCGGGCACTGATCATTGACCTGCGAGGCAACGGCGGCGGCATGCTGTCCAATGGGTTGATCAGCTATCTGCTGCCCGAAGATTCCATTCACCTCAGTACCATTTTCTGGAACGACCATACAGACAGCATATATACGTACCGCAAACTGGCGGGGCCACGCTTTTTGGATAAGCCCGTTTATGTATTGATCGATCACGGCACATTTTCCTCGGCCGAAGAATTTGCCTACGACCTGCAGCAACTGAAAAGAGCTACCCTGGTAGGCGAAACCACGGGCGGCGGCGCCAACCCCGGCGGATTGATGCCGGTATACACCTTTGCTGATAGCTCCCGGGTAGACCTGTATGTTTCTACGGCGCATGTGGAAAATCCCATTAGTAAAACCAACTGGGAAGGAAAGGGGGTACAACCCGATGTGCCTGTCGACTCTAAAGAAGCGCTGACCAAAGCGCACACCATGGCATTAGAGCTGCTGGCACAACAGGAGCCCAATAAAGAACTGCAAAAGCGCTATCGGGAAATAGCGGTTGATATAGCCAAGGTAAAACAGTAGGGATAGACCAGACCTGGTTACATGTGTACCCGATTTGAGTTCTGTAAAGTAAAAGAATTACCGCAGCGGTTGACCTACTTCTACTGCGCAGTCGTGTCCAGGCTGGCCGTGCGGCGGGTTGAGGCGTACCGTACCACTCGACTGAACCGGAGAGGTAAGTGGCGCTGACGGTGTTATATTGATTGGTGCATTGCTAACAGGTGGAGTGGCGGTGGCCGCACCTGATGCCGGCAGGGGAGCACCTACGGCTACATCGCAGCGGTGACCCGGTGCGCCATGGGGCGGGTTAACGGCTGCCGTTGCAGGTTGGCTGGTCGCCGGTGCCTGCAGCGAGTCGGACTGCAGCGATGGCAAAACGGTAGTAGCAGCCGGTGTATACTGCTGGTCCTCATTGTTTTTATCAATACCACTATTGCAGGCGACCAGGGATGCTGCTAATAAAATAACGATGGGGGAAATGATGCTAGCTTTCATTGGGGCCTAAATTACTCTTTAAATGGAAAACAAGTACCTTTTTATGATATTTTTAAAGAATAGCATTGGGCGGCAAACTTGTTCAAAAGCCCATGTGAAGATGACAGTTGACGGTTGACAGAAGGGAACCTCTTTTAAAAGCCCATGTCCTTTTGATTAAAAGTATATGGGCTTTTAAAAAAGCATTTTTCGTTACGGGTTCTGTCGTATCCAACGCCCTCTAGTTCTGTCCTGCTGGGTGATAGCGACGCTTCTTATACGAAACCGTTTTCAACTTCATGAAATGCTGCCGTCAATGGTGAATACCAAATCCTAATACCGATAAGCGTTTCGTATTAAACATGGCAGCTTTCAAGATCCCTCCTTCGTTGGGATGACAAAGGCCGCCTACAGGACACCCGTACATGATAATAAAAGGAAATGTTTACCCGGTAGGGTTTCTCTTCTGTCAACCGTCATCTGTCAACTGTCATTTGCCTTCTGCCGCCTGTTATTCTTCTTCCATTTCATCCAGGATGGCCTGGCTGGGGGTAACCAGTACTTTGTCAATGCGGTGGCCGTCCATATCAATGATTTCAAAAGTAAAGTCGCGCCACTCTATTTTATCACCGGTTTGCGGTATGCGTTCAATTTCGTTCAGGATGCAGCCGGCCAGCGTGTCAAACTCCTGTTCTTCTTCATTGATCCAGTCGGTTTTGTCAAACCAGCTTAAAAAGTTGTAAAACGGTATTTGGGCGTCAATCAGGTAGGTGCCGTCTTCCCGCTCCACGATCTCGTAATCCTCCATGTCTTCGGGCTGCGGCATCTCGCCAATAATGGCTTCCAGGATATCATTAAGGGTGATCATGCCCCGGATGCTGCCGTATTCATCCACAATAAAGCAGGAATGGATCTTCGATTCCTTGAACTTTTCCATCACCTGGTAAGCCGTATTGTTGTCGGGTATAAACAGCGCCGGCTTCATCAGGTCTTTAAAAGGGGTATTGTCGGACGAAACATAGATGTCCTTCAGCGATACCACGCCTTTCAGGTTATCGATGTCACCATCGCAGATAGGATAGATGGTGTGGGGTTCGGCCATGATTTTTTCACGGATCTTTTCTTCATTTTCATTGAGGTCAAACCACACAATATCGCTGCGGTGCGTCATGAGCGATGTAATGTTGCGGTCGCCCAGGTGAAACACCCGCTCTATAATTTCCTGCTCCGCTTCTTCAATGGCGCCGTGTTCGGTGCCTTCGCTGATGATGGCCTTGATTTCTTCTTCCGTTACCTGGTTGTTGTCGGGACGAATGCGAAACAGCTTCACGATCAGGTTGGACGAAATGGTCAGCAGCCAGATAAAGGGATAGGTGATCACGCTGATCACGTTCATTGGCTTGGCCATGGTTTTGGCAATGGCTTCGGGGCTGGAAAGACCCAGCCGCTTCGGTACCAGCTCACCCAGGATGAGGGTAAAATAAGTAACGATAATCACGATCAACGTGGTGGACAGTCCGCTGCTGTAAGGCTGCAGGGCCGGCCAGCGGTTAAAGAAAGCAATAAAATCGCCTTTCAGGCTTTCACCGGAATAAATACCGGTTAAGATGCCAATGAGTGTGATGCCTATTTGAACGGTAGAAAGAAAACGATCCGGGTGCTGGGCCAGTTCCAGTGCTTCTTTGGCACGCTGGTCGCCTTTGTTGGCCTGCGTTTCCAGCCGGGCTTTGCGGGCCGATACCAGTGCGATTTCGGACATGGAAAAAAGTCCGTTGAGCAGAATCAGGCCAAGCAATATGAATATTTCCATTTACAGAGCTAAGTTATTTTTCTAAGGTAAAGCTACCTACTTTGTTATTAAAAATCCAAGCTGTCAAAAGTCCTGCCAACACCCCCACACCGGCACCGCCCAACACGTCCAGGGGGTAATGAACCCCTACATATACCTGCGCATAGGCTATAAAAAAAGCCCATACATAACTTAAATAAATCCAGCGCTTAAAGGTAGAGTAAAAGGTGAGGCTTACAAAAGTGGCCAGGCCAAAATGGTTGGCAGCATGGTTGGAGATAAAGCTGTAACTGCCGGAGCATTGCTTGAGCAACAGCCGCACATACATATAAAAATCAGGATCCTGGCAGGGGCGCAGCCGCTCGACGCCTTCTTTAAAAATGCGGGTGCCCACCATGTCGGCTATGGCTACGGTGCACACAAACGCCAGGCTCCACCACCAGCCTTTTTTGCCGTAATTGATGGTGATGAACACCAGGATAAACAGGTATAAAGGGGCCCAGAATACCGAATTGCGTAAATAAGGAAAAACGGCATCAAATACCGGGTTGGTCAGCTGGCTGTTCAGTTGTATAAAAAGCCATTTGTCCCATTGTTCTAACCAGTGCCAAAAATTTGCGGATGCCAGAAGGTCTGCCATCCGGCAAATGTAAGTGAAGAAACAACCATAATCGTAACGATGGGGTGAGGAGGCAGTAATCGGAGGTGCTATTTTAAGTAAACACTAAGAAAAGGGGCGGTCCATCCCTGCCAGCAAAAGTTGGGCTATTAAAAACGGCCGCTTATCGAATAGAGTTGAAAAAGCGGCTGAAAATGATTTTTTTTGCTGAGCTGATTTCATCGTGTAAAACTGCTATTCCTTTCCATGCTGGTTCCATTCAGGTTGCCCAAAACCATACTTTGGGTCATTAACTTATTGTTGATTTATATACTGCTGTTCACCTTTTTCAGGCTGGCCACTTTTTTTGCGTTCCGGCCCGAAGCGGAGAGCTGGGAGAACGTGTGGAGCCTGTTCGCTTCTTTTTTGCTGGGCCTGCGGTTTGACCTGCGCTGGATCAGCCTGCTCCTGTTGCCCATTGTGCTGGTAAGCCTGCGCCAGGAGCTTTCGCCCTTTTATTCGCTCAGGAACAAACGGTTCTGGACCTGGTACCTGGCCGTGATTACCTTTTTTGTGTTTTTCTTTTTTGCCGCCGATTTTGGTTGTTTTTCCTATAACAATACCCGGCTCAACGCCAGTGCCCTCAATTTTGTGGAAGACCCTGCCATTTCAGCCATTATGCTCTGGCAGTCGTACCCCATGCTGTGGTTTCTGGCGGCCCTGTTTGCTGCGGTCTTTGCCTTGAAATGGATGTTCTGGAGAACCCATGTGTACGTGATCAGCAAAACCACCGGCCGCAGCATTGTATACCAGCGCAAGTGGTTTGTGGTGGCCGCCCTGGCACTGGGAGGATTGGTGTACGGCAGTGCCGGTACCCAACCCCTGAAATGGAATGCCGCCTTTGCCCTGCAAGACGGCTTTCGGTCGTACCTGGCCCTGAACCCGCTGCAAAACTTTTTTACCACTCTTAAGTTTCGCAAGCCGCAGCTGGATGATACCGGTGCCCGCCAGTATTTCCCACTGATGGCCGACTGGCTCCAGCTGCCCAAAGACCGGTTTTCGTATAAAAGAGAAGAAGTGCCCGGCCCGCTGGCACTTACCACCCAACCCAACGTGGTGCTGGTGCTGTGCGAGTCATTCAGTATGTACAAAAGCAGCATGAGCGGCAACCCGCTGCAAACCACCGACTTTTTTAAATCCCTATGCGACAGCGGCGTATTTTACGAGCGCTGTTTTACGCCACATTTTTCCACCGCCCGCGGGCTGTTTGCCACCATCACCGGCATACCCGACGTGCAACTGTCCAAGTTTTCTACCCGCAACCCACAAGCCCTGCAGCAGCATACCATCATCAATCAGTTTAAAGGGTATGAGAAAATGTACTTTTTAGGCGGCAGCCCATCCTTTAATAATTTTGAAGGCCTGCTCAAAAATATCCACGGCCTGCAGATGTATACCGAAGGCACGTTTGCCCTGCCGCCGGTAAATGTGTGGGGTATCAGCGACAAGGCCCTGTTTCTGGAAGCCAATAAGGTTTTTGCCCAGCAAACCAGGCCCTTTTTTGCCATTGTACAAACCGCCGATAACCACCGGCCTTTTATGATACCGGCGTCTGACACTGATTTTGTACGCAAAGAAGTGCCGCTGGATACTTTGAAGAAATACGGTTTTGAATCCCTGAACGAATACAACTCCTTCCGCTATTCGGACTATTGCTTTCAAAAGTTTATAGAAGCCGCCAAAAAGGAAAAATATTTTGAAAACACTGTTTTTGTATTTGTAGGCGACCATGGCGTGTCGGGCAATGCCCGGGCGGTTTACCCCGAAGCCTGGACCACCGAACGCCTGACCGATGAGCATGTGCCTTTGCTGTTTTACGCTCCCAAATTGTTAGCACCGCAAAAAAGATCAGAAGTGGTATCGCAGGTAGATGTATTACCCACTATAGCGTCACTCACTGGACAGCGCTACACCAACGCCACCTTGGGCCGCAACATACTGACCCGGAACAACGACGATCATTTTGCTTTTATTATGTACCACGATGAAGGCCAGATTGGTATGGTCACCGACTCGTTTTATTTTACCAAAAACCTGAACTTCGAAAAAGAAGAGCTGCACCTGTTATCCGACGACAAAGTGCTGACGCCGGCCCAGCAGGCAGCCCTCAAAACCAAAATGTCAGCCTTTACCACGGCTTATTACGAAACCGCCAAGTGGATGTTGGTCAACAACAAACAGCAACCCTGAAACCTATTGGAGTAACGCTCCTTTGTGCATTGGGTTTTGAAGTTTAAGGTTTAAAGTTCAATTACAGATTTCACAGATTGGTAAAAGATAATATGGGGTTTTGAAGAAGTTGATAAGTTGAATAGTTGAGAGGTTGGGTGTGGCGTATAGGTTTTTGAAAAAGTTGAATCATTAGGGCAGTGCTGAAAAAATTTCAAACCCTATCTGGCTTTTTTACTTAAATAACACTACTGGCCAGACCTGCTGCTCCCATCCGGTAAGATTTGCCGGAAGCACAAAAAAGGTTGCCCCGGCACGTCAGTCAATAACCGAAGCAACCTGTATCAACACCTTGTAGAATATGTCCCTTGTCTTTTACCGCCTGAGAATCAGTTTTTGCTGATTAACGCCGGCTGTTGTTTGCAGGCGGGTAATGTAAATGCCAGGGGGCAGCGTGCCTGCTCTTAATATTACCTGCTGCACGGTACCTTTTTGGGCTACACCAGTATACAAGGTAGTAATCAGTCTGCCGTTCAGATCGTACAGTTCAAAGGTAACAGGCCCGGTTGCCGGTACCATAAACGTAAGTTGCGTATGATCGGTAAACGGATTAGGCGCGGCACTCAGGCTGGCCGCCTCCGGCAGATGGTTTTTCTGGGCAATAAGTGTTCGATTATTGGGCTTGTCTGAAGGGGTATTACAGCCGCCCAGGTAAGCTACTCTTTTGTTGAACAGGCTGGCCGTCTGCCGGGAAAAATGGAATGGATTGCCTACCCACCAATCCTGTGCTTTCAGGAAAAGACTGGCAGCCGGTCTGGCTACACAAAAGGTTTTACCTTGCACACAAAGTTGTACTTTGTCCTCTTTCCGGTTTTCATTGCCGCATAAAATTTCGGGCAGGGCTTTATACAAGGCCTTGGCTATAGCGTAAATATCGGCTCCATGAAAATTGGTCAGGATAGCCAAGGTAAGCTTACGATCCGGTTGGTGAAACAGCACGGAGCGATAACCAGGGGCATTGCCATCATGGCCAATAAAAACGTCGGTTTCGCTAATGCGGGTACTGCGCCAGATGCCATAGCCCAGAAAATCACCGTCTTCGTCGGGTGTGGTTGAAATAGAGTTGAGCATGGTTTGCAGGGTAGAGGGCCGGGTGGCGCGGCCACCAAAAAGGGCTGAACCCCATTGGACCATATCTGTTATATTGGTGACGATGCCGCCGGAAGTAAACGAAAGCGATGCAATAGCTGTGAACGGGAAACGGGAAATATTGGTATAGGCGTCCGGAAAAGTGGGCTGGCCGGTCAGTTGAAATACAGGGTTGAAAGCTGCAATGTTATCGTGTGGTGCAGCCAGTTCGGCGCGGTTGCCATGGGGCTCCCTTACCGCTAAGTACATGGAAGATAAGCCCAGCGGGTTGAAAAACCGTTCACGGAAATGTTGCTCAATGGGCTTGCCGGTGGCAGCTTCAATAATAGCGCCCAGCAAAATGTAGTTGGTGCTGGAGTAGCTGCGGGTAGTGCCAGGCTCTTTTAGCTGGTGTACATAAGAGGTAGCCTCAAATGCATTCCACACCCGGTCAGGTTGAAAGGCTATGGCTATTTGCAGCTCCTGTTCCTCCAAAAAATCGGAATAGCCGCTTTCATGGGCCAGCAACTGGCGGATGGTGACATTAGGGTTAAGATTTAGGTTGATGAGGGGCAGCGGAATAAATTGGGTGATCAGGTCGTCCAGGTTAAAGGCGCCTTCCTGCGCCAGTTCTATGGTCAGCGCTGCGGTAAAGGTTTTGGTGGGGCTGTACATACGGGAGAGGGTGCGGGTGGTAAAGGGCGTTCCACCGGGCAGCAGGTTGTTTTGCTCGTCTACCCGGCGAGCGGTATATCCGGCAGCGCCTTGCCAAAAGGCCAGGCCGTCTACCTTAACGGCAGCAGACAGACCTCCCACAAAGGAGGCATCGGGGTTGTTGACAAAGCTATTGAGCGCGCTTTGCAGTCGGGCTTCTGTGGCTGGCGAAAAGCCCTGTGCCAGCAACGGCAAGCTACTGACGCATAAGGTTTCCAACAGCAATCCCAATCGAAAGGCAAAAGGGTAAATGTGCTTTTTCATGACTGTTTGGTTTTATTTGTATTAACAAAGCATCGCCAGATACAATCCTGCCTTATTGCTTGCAGCAGTGCACAATCCGTGAGAGGCACTATTAAATATGGCAGGTAAAAACAACCATTAGGTTGATCTTTGCCTGTAAATCATAAAAAATCAGAAATGCACTGAAAACTAGCCACTGTAGTTTCCGAAGAAGTAGCAGTATAACTATAAGAAGTAGCAGTAGAACTATTGTATATTAAGATAATCTATTTTATGGCGCCTGTCAAGAGGGGCGCCTACTTTTTATTGCCATTTTTTTTACTGGGCAGGCTGCTAAAAAAACTTCAAAACCCTATGCTACTTTTTGAGCCAGTATAATCATGCGGGGTGTTTTGCTGATATGATAAGCCGAAAAGTTGTAGTCGCCGTATACTTCGGTTACCTGCATTTTCTGAAAGGCCAGCATATCGGTAAAATCGCCCAGGTTGAACTTGGCTACTTTTTCAGTGTACTCCACCGGCTTTTCCAAAGAAGGATCGGTAATGATGATGCGCTTGAAAAAATGGTGCTCGTCGTGCCAGCGGTGTATCTCGTAAGTAGTTTCGTCAATGGTCTTTACTTCGTTGTGCACCAGGCGCTCTTCTACAAAGTGCACGTTCAGGTAGTCAAACATTACCCAGCCGGAGGGTTTCAGGCTGGTGGCAATGGTGCGCATGGCGTCGTTGTGCTCCCGGTCGGTTTTAAAATAGCCAAACGAAGTAAAAAAGTTAAAAGCATAGTCAAAATAATTGACCCAGAACGGCAGCCGCATGTCGTGCACAAAAAAATGCAGGTTGGGGGCTTCAAACTGGCGGGCAAACCGGATGCTTTCCTGCGAAATGTCGATGCCCGTCACGTCAAAACCGCCATCTGCCAGTATTTTGCTGTGGCGGCCTTTGCCGCAGCCTACATCCAGCAGGCGGCTGTGGGGCTGCGGCTGCAGGTGCCGGAGCAGGCGTAGGATAAACTTACCGGCTTCTTTTTCATCGCGGTCAAAGTAAAGCTTATGATAAAAAGGCGAGCTAAACCATTGCTGATACCATTCCGTTGCGTCCATGCCCGTTAATTTTTACAAAAGTAAAGGCAAAGTACCCCTAAGTTGCAATTCTGGCATCCACCTGTAGCCCGAAAAGCGTATTTTTGCCCCCCTTAATAATTTTTCCGTGGCATTAATAAAGAGTATTTCCGGCATTAGAGGCACCATCGGTGGCAAACCAGGTGAAACCTTGTCGCCCATCGATGTAGTTAAGTTTACCGCTGCCTTTGGCTCTATTGTTTGTGAAAAAGTAACCGACAAAACCGTGCCTGCTAAAATAGTGGTAGGCCGCGACGGCCGTATCAGCGGCAGCATGGTAAGCCAGTTGGTCATTAATACCTTGGTGGGTTTGGGTATAGACGTGATTGACCTGGGCCTTTCTACCACCCCTACGGTAGAAATTGCTACCCAGCAGGAAGGTGCCGCCGGCGGCATTATTATTACCGCCAGTCATAACCCCAAAGAATGGAACGCCCTGAAGCTGCTGAACGCCCAGGGTGAATTTATCGATGCGGAAACCGGCGCCCTGGTGCTGGCCCGCGCCGGCGAAGAGGCCTTTACTTTTGCCCAGGTGGAAAAGCTGGGTAAGGTAACGGTAAACGAAACCTACCTGCAAAAACATATTGATGCCGTATTGGCTTACCCGTTGGTAAATGCCGACCTGGTGCGGCAGCAGCATTATAAAGTGGTGGTAGACTGCATCAACTCTACCGGCGCCTTGGTAGTGCCGCAACTGTTAGAGGCCCTGGGATGCGAGGTGATTGTGCTGAATGGTGAAGTAACCGGCCGCTTTGTGCACAACCCGGAGCCCCTGCCGCAACACCTGACGCAGCTGAGCAATGAGGTGGTTAAGCAAAACGCCCACTTTGGCATAGCCGTTGACCCCGATGTGGACCGCCTGTGTTTTGTTTGCGAAGACGGCTCCATGTTTGGCGAGGAATACACCCTGGTAGCGGTGGCCGATTATATCCTGGGCAAAAGACCGGGCAACACGGTGAGCAATATGAGCAGCACCAAGGCCCTGAAAGAAATTACCCTCAAACAGGGCGGCGAGTATTTTCCTTCTGCCGTAGGCGAGGTAAACGTGGTAGCTAAAATGAAGGCGGTGAATGCCGTGATTGGTGGCGAAGGCAACGGCGGTATTATTGTCCCCGACTTTCATTATGGCCGCGATGCGCTGATTGGCATTGGTCTTTTCCTGTCGCTGCTGGCTGAACATAAAAAAAGCCTGAAATCTTTAAGAGGCAACTACCCGGATTATTTTATTTCCAAAAACAAGATTGAGCTGCAGAAAGACCTGGATGTGCAGCAGATTTTTGAAAAGATCAAAAAGAAATACAAAAACAATCCGGTGAATACGGAAGACGGGCTGAAGATTGAGTTTGACACGGACTGGGTGCACCTGCGTACGTCTAACACTGAGCCGATCATCCGCATTTATGCAGAAAGCTCGTTTGAAACAACGGCCAACAATATTGCCAACCGCCTGATGCAGGACATCAAGGAGTTTATTTAAAAGCTACTATAGCATTTTTAAAAACCTTTTAAAATTCCTATATGGGGTTTTAAAAGGTTTTTTGTTGTTGGGGCGTGGCCGCCATACGGTTTTTGTGCTCCGGTTGCATAAAGTATTGGTTGGTTGGGGTAGAAGGCTGATAATAATCCGCAGCTATTATCCTTATTTTTATTGATCATATGGTGCTCATATGGCGTTGTAAAGAAATCATAACGCTTCTCCCACCTGTCATGCTGAACTGGTTTCAGCATCTCCTTGTAACTTCTTTAAAAACCCATATTTGAGTTCTTGTGAAAAGCTCCTATAACTATGATTTGATCTTACGATAGTTAGCGCTGCTTACTTTTTCTCCCCGAAACAGTAAGCAAAAAGTTCAAGGCCAACCCGATCGCTCCGCCCCTTTGGCCGGCCCCCGCACAGCAACCCTCATTCCTGAGTGTATCCTGCATTATGATTTGTAGATTATTCATAATCTTTTTACAGGTATGGACTTTTCAAGAAGTTCAAATCTTGTTGCGAGTTAAGGCAAAATACTGCAGGCGCTGTATCCCGCTAATCTTTTCCTACAGCAATAAATGTTTTAAGTTAACGCGGGATAAGGCGCTGAACCAGGCATTCTGCTTTTAGCCTTAAGCTTTCAGCTTTCTGCCTTTTTCATTTTTAATTCTTCATTCTTCATTTTGCCTTCCGCGTTCCGCCTTCTGCTTCCTTCCGGATTTCTTATCTTTGCGCATTCTTAAAAATTAACCGTTGTTGCGCTGCCGGAGCTGAACAGGATTGCAGCCACTTATGTATTTCGCTATGGACCGTATTTATCTGGACAATGCCGCCACTACGCCTCTTGATCCCGAAGTGTTAGCCACCATGTTGCCCTACATGCAAACCCATTTTGGCAATCCTTCGTCGATCTATTCTTATGGCCGCGAAACAAGGCTGGCGATTGAAAATGCCCGCAAAACGGTAGCGAAGTTGCTGGGCTGCAAACCCGGCGAAATCTTTTTTACCTCAGGTGGCACTGAAAGCAACAATACCGCTATTGCCGCCGCCATCCGCGACTTGGGCTGTACCCACATCATTACATCGCCAATCGAGCACCACGCCGTGCTGCATACCGTAGAGCACTACGGGCACGAAAAAACCGTAACCGTTTCCTATGTAGCGCTGAAACCAGATGGGCAGGTGGATTACGAAGACCTGGAAGCGCAGCTCATGAATGATAACGGTAAATGCCTGGTGACCCTGATGCACGCTAACAATGAAATCGGCGTACTGCTGAGCATCAAAAAGGTAGGGGAGCTCTGTAAAAAATATGATGCCATCTTTCATTCGGACTGTGTACAAACGGTCGGGCATTATCCCATCAATTTAAGTGGGCTGTATATTCATTTTATTTCGGCGGCAGGGCATAAGTTTCATGGCCCCAAGGGTACCGGTATTTTGTACGTCAACGAAAACATCACCATCCGGCCTTTTATACTGGGCGGCGGGCAGGAACGCAACATGCGGGCCGGCACCGAAAACGTATACGGTATTGTAGGTTTTGCCAAGGCGCTGGAGCTAGCCACGGCCAATTATGAGCGGGATAGTGCTTATATTAAAGAGCTGAGAGCTTACATGAAGGAAAGACTTCAAAACGCCATACCTGGTGTAAGCTTTAACTGTGTGCAAAACGGTGAAACCCTGTATACGGTGTTGAGCGTATGCTTTCCCAAAACGGCCAAGTCCGAAATGCTCCTGTTTAACCTGGATATCAATAATATATGTGCCTCAGGCGGCAGTGCCTGCAGCAGCGGCGCCGATGCCGGTTCGCACGTGATTAAAGCCCTGAAAAAAAGCGACCAGCACATGACGGTTCGTTTTTCCTTCAGCAAGTACAACACCAAAGAAGAAATTGACGCCGTGGTGGAAAAACTAAAAGGGCTTATTTAGCCGCGCTTTTCAGCACATCGCTGGGCAGTTTGTCATATACCTTTTTAAACGCCAGGGTAAAATTGCTCAGGTTGGAGTAGCCCAGGGTATAGCCAATGTCTTTGATGGAGTAATTGCCCGACAGCAGCATCACCCGGGCTTTCTGCATGCGCTGCTTTTGGTAATACTCGTAAGGCGGCAGCCCGTATACCGATTTAAAGACCTTTTTTAGTTTGGATTCGCTCATGGCTACTTCCTTGGCCAGTTCTTTAATGGTGGGCGGTAGTTTGGTAATGTCCTGGGTGAGGATGTTTTCCACCTTTTGCGCCATTTCAATATCGTGACGGCTGATGCCGCTTCGCTCGGAAAGCACCTTCATTTCATCAAACAGCCAGGCAAAAAAGAGCTCCACCACCCTTAGGAGTTTGTTGATGTAAAATAGCGGCGGTATATCATCGTCCTTCACCAGGTCGTGCAGCAACTCCTGGGTTTCTTCATCTACGGATTTGTAATTGATGCCAGCGGCTTTCAGGTGGATGTATCGTTCCAGTACGCTTTCTTTTTCATCCAGATGCAGGTACTGGCGCATCCAGGCCTCTGTCAGCATGATGCGTGTGCCCCGGATATGAACATTTTTTTGCAATACGGTTTCCACGTCAAACAAAAAGCTGGTGAGATAAAAAACCGAAGGCCGGATCACGTCTGCCGGCAGTTTGTCGGCGTCAATAGAAATGCTCAGGCCGTTGGTGACGCTGACCTCGTCCAGCACCAGGGTGTAGTATTCCTTGTCGTTTTTTTCGCGGCTTAACACGAAATTGTCCTTCAGCGAAAAGTCATAGATTATGGCTTCCAGCCCGTTGTTTAGCTGTGCCAGTTTAAAAAAGCCCTGGCCCAAGTGGGGCGGGATGTCAAACCGGTTGTCGCTGACCGTGGTTTGAAACAAGACGGCCAGCTTGGCAAAAATGTCGGTGTAGGAAGTAAGTTGGTAGCGTATTGAATTCATTAGTAGCCCTTCATTGTCATAAGTACCGTATCGGGTTACGGCGGGCAGCTAAAATGTATCTTTTCATGTTCATCCAAAAAGCCATAATCATATAAATAATTACCGGGGAGCCCAGGGTAAGAAAAGAAATGTAAATGAACCACATACGAATACGGGAGGTAGCAATTCCCATTTTTTCGCCCAGGGCGGCGCAAACGCCAAATGCCTGCCATTCTATGAAATTCTTTAGCTGCTTCATAAAGCTAATTTAAAAAAATTAAATCCTTTCGCAATCATCATAACTCTTATTAAAGTTTAAGGTGATTTTAAGTAAATTTGCACCACTTTGGTGCGATACCGGTTTTCCTGCAAATGGAGTGCCTGTATTGTATATGTATTCTTAAAAATGTATCCATGTTATTTGATCTAGACTTGATAAAAAGAGTTTATAGCGAGCTGCCCGGCAAAGTTGCTGCCGCCCGTAACTTGTTGAACCGGCCATTAACACTGGCGGAAAAAATCTTGTATGCCCATACCTACAGCCCTGCCCGGCAGGTATTTGAAAGAGGTAAGGACTATGTTGATTTTGCTCCGGACCGGGTAGCCATGCAGGATGCAACCGCCCAGATGGCCCTGTTGCAGTTTGATACCTGCGGCCGCAGCCAGGTGGCGGTACCTTCCAGTGTTCACTGCGATCACCTGATCCAGGCCAAAGTAGGTGCCGACGAAGACCTGGCCCGTGCCCTGGACGTCAACGCCGAGGTGTATAACTTTCTTTCTTCTATTTCCAATAAATATGGCATTGGCTTCTGGAAGCCCGGTGCCGGTATCATTCACCAGGTGGTGTTGGAAAACTACGCCTTCCCCGGTGGTATGATGATTGGTACCGACTCTCATACGCCTAACGCCGGTGGCCTGGGTATGATTGCCATTGGTGTAGGTGGTGCCGATGCGGTAGACGTAATGGCCGGCCTGCCCTGGGAGCTGAAAATGCCCAAACTGATTGGTGTGAAGCTGACTGGTAAAATGAGCGGCTGGACTTCGGCTAAGGATGTGATTTTAAAAGTGGCCGGTATTTTAACCGTTAAAGGCGGTACCGGTGCCATTGTTGAATAT
>JAEWAC010000416.1 GCA_023391895.1 Bacteroidota bacterium | reverse complement strand
GCCATGGGGGCATGCATGTGATCGGGGGTGGTAATCACAACGGCATCAATGTTTTTGGCTTCTTTGTCCAGCATTTGCCGGTAGTCGCGGTAATAAGGCGCTTTGGGCCATAGTTTGCGGGCTTTTACAGCCATGCGATCGTCTACATCGCACAAGGCTACTATGGCATCGGATCCTTTGTTATACGCATACGGCAGGTTGACTTCTGCTTTACCGCCCACACCAATGCCGGCTATGCGCAATTGGTCGCTGGGTGCGATATAGCCTTTGCCCAGTACGTGGCGGGGTACAATAAAAAATCCGGCAGCTGCCAGCGAAGTATTCCTGATGAAACGGCGGCGTGATGATGAAGGGGTTTGTTCTTTCATGGCAAGGCAATTAAGCTGGTATATAAGGGTCTTGAAAAGTTGTATTTAAATGTACTTATTTCCGCAGGATTTTCCGCTTTCCTTTTTAAATAAAGAAAAGTGCGGCCCCTCCATAACCTGGATGGTTGATACGGATATACCCACTTTTTTCAAATTTTTTTTGATTCATTGTTTTTACCATTATTATTGCTAGTTACCACTTACTTGTCTTTTTAAAAGATGGTCACCATGGTAAAACCACTTACTTCAGTTTTTAGTTCAAAGTAGTTTTGAGCCTGTTTGTCGAAAGTGGCGTTGCACTCATCGAAATCAGTTTGTTGAAATGGTTGCACGACAGCAGTTCTGATTGTTGATTGTAGCCAGTCCTGGTGCTGCTGCCAGTCAATAAGTAGAAGTATGTAGTCTTAAATATATATATGCATACATAACAATTATTGGTATTTTTTTACGACTTTTATCCTAAATCCAAAGCTGCTTATCCTTTGAAAACTCAAAAACATATTGGGTACATCCTGCTGTTTACCTTTCTGGCCACCCTGTTTTTTCTTTATTCTACCTACCAGAATAACCAACGGGCTAATACTACTTTTCAATGGGTAAGCCAAACCCACAATGTCATAGAACTGATTGACCAGGTCAATGCTTCCATAATCAACCTGGAGTCGCATATCCGTGGCTATGTTATTTCCGGTAATCCCATTTTTCTAAAAGACCTGAAGGAAAAAGAAGCAGACATTTACCACCATTTAGAGGCACTCCGACAATCTACCCGCGACAATCCACATCACCAGCACAACCTGGATACTTTGCAACAATTGGCCCATCAAAAAATTGTGTTTCAGGATCAGGTGATTGTAGCTTACCAGCAGTCCAGGGGGGAGGCGTTGCAGTTGATTGCTAGCCTCAGGGGGAAAAACCTGTCCGATGAGTTGCAACGGATACTGGGGGTTATGCAAAAAAAGGAGCAGGAAATACTGGCGCTGCGGATGGAACAAAGTAAAAGTATTACCAGCAATAAGTTTATTTCTACGGTTGTGGTAGGCCTTGCTGCTTTTATTTTTATCACCATAGCGTTGTTAAGGATGAACAGGGAAATAAGGTTGCGCAAAAAAGCGGAACGGGTGATTAAAAACAATGAAGCCAAGTACAGGAGCCTGATTGAAAATGCGGCCGTTATTGTATTTACGGTTGATAAAAGAGGCCGCTTTACCTACATCAGCAGCAAGTGTAAAGCCATAACGGGCTATGAGGTGCATGAACTGATAGGACAGCATTTTACGCATTTGATTGCAGAAAGTGAAAAGGCAAATGTCGTAGCCCTGTACCTGGCTCAGTACAAAAGCAAGATGCAGGAAAATGTGATTGCTTTTCCTATTCGTACTAAAACGGGTGAAGAAAAATGGCTGGAGCAAAGCGTAGTGCTGCTGCAGGAAGAGGGACAGCATATAGGTTTTCAATGCTTTGCAAGAGATATTACAGAGGAAAAACAAGCAGAAGAACGGGCCAGCATAGCCGAGCAGAAAGTGCGGACTGAGCAGGCTGAATACCAGTTTCGGATGAAGGCCGTGCTGGATAATATTCCCATGATTGTATACATCAAAGACCTGGAAGGAAGGTTTATTATGGTGAACAGGCGTTTTAGGGAAGTGTTTGAAATGACCGATGAAATGATCCTGGGAAAAAAGAGTAATGATGTGTATAAGAATGAAAAGAGGAACGGCAATTTTATAGCGGCAGATGAAAAGGTAAAGCAAACCCTGGAGCCGGTTGAGGCTGAAGATATGCTGATGACAAAAGATGGGGAGCGTCATGTGCTCGTAACCAAGTTTCCCTTGTTGGACAAAAACAAGCAGCTGTTTGCCATTTGTGGCGTAGACAAAGACATTACAGAAATGGCCCGCAACCGCGAGCAACTGCTGGCCGCCAAACAAAGAGCTGAAAGAGCCGAACGGTTGCAGGAAGAGTTTCTGGCCAATATGAGCCATGAGATCAGAACCCCCATGAACGGTATTGTAGGCATGGCCAATTTGCTGGATGAAACCTCTCTTACCAGCGAACAAAAGGAGTTTGTGCAAATCATCCGTCAGTCATCCGATACCCTGCTGGTGCTGATCAATGATATATTGGACCTTTCTAAAATAAAAGCCGGTCGCATGGGGGTGGAGCAGATTGCCTTTAGTATTCCGGATGTTATTGATAGCGTGATGTCGCCTATGCTGGTAAAGACTCACCAAAAAGGCGTACTGCTGCAAAAAAGCATGGATGCACAGTTGCCGCAACAGGTGAAGGGTGATCGGCACAAACTGGCGCAGATTTTAAATAACCTGTTGAGCAATGCCGTAAAATTTACCGACTCCGGAAAAATAGAGCTGCAGGTGCAGGTACTGGAGCAAACTCCCATTTTAGCTACTATAGCCTTTAGGGTAAAAGATACCGGTATGGGTATTGCAGCCGATTACCTGGACTATATATTTGAGAGCTTTGCCCAGGCCGGGGACGATATGATACGACGTTTTGGCGGCACCGGATTGGGGCTGGCTATTACCAAGCGTTTGGTGGAATTGCAGGGCGGCACTATAGAAGTGACCAGTGAACTGGGAAAAGGTACCTCCTTCTGTTTTGTGATTACGTATAACTTGTGTACTGCAGAAGAGGAAGTGAAAACCGAGCCCCATTTCAAATACCCACATGCCAATCGCCAGTCTTTGGCCGGTAAAAAAATACTGCTGGTGGAAGACAATGTAGTTAACCAGAAAGTAACACTGTTGATGTTGCAGAAGGCAGGTATGGAGATAGAGGTGGCGCAGAACGGTAAAGAAGCTGTTGACAAGCTGGAAAGGGGGGGTCGGTACGATCTGATTATTATGGATTTGCAAATGCCTGAAATGAATGGTTTCCAGGCTACCACTTATATCCGCAAAAAGCTGCATCTCAGCCTGCCGATTATTGCCATGACCGCCAGTGCCCTGCGCAATGAAAAAATGAAATGTTTCGAGCTGGGTATGAATGAATACCTGACCAAGCCTTTTGTGCCGGCAGATCTTTTCCGGCACCTGCATCGCTTTTTACAGCCAGGCGCTGCCGGCGCAGACAATGAGGGTAAAGTGAAAGAGGTGTTCGCCAAAAATGAATTGTACAGTCTCAGTTACCTGCAGGAGATGGAAGATGATGAATACGTAGCGGAAGTGCTGCAGGTGTTTTTGGAAACTTCACCCAGCCAGCTGGAGGAAATGCGGCAAAACGTATTGTATGAAAACTGGCCTGAAGTGCATAAAAATGCCCACAAGCTTAAAAGCAGTTTTGGATTTTTGCAAATGAACCAGTTGCTGAACGACGTAACTGCAATAGAGGCATTGGCCAAACAGCAAACAGAACTGGAAAAGCTGCCCCAATTGCTCAAACGGCTGCAACAGCAATATGATTTAATAAAACCTATGTTAGAAGCCGACCTGCAAAAAGCCCGGCAAATGCATCTGAAATAATGAACTCTAAAAATCCCGTATCATGAAAATACTAGTAGCTGAAGACGAACCGATCATGCTGAAAACCATTGAGCTCCGCCTGAAAAAAGATGGGCATACGGTAATTACCACCACCAATGGTCGCGAGGCCATGGAACATATCGACCAACATCAGCCGGACCTGATCATAACCGACATCATGATGCCTTATTCATCGGGTTTGGAGATTGTAGCCAAAGTAAAGCAACAGCCAAAGAAAACACCCATTATTGTACTCTCTGCCATGGGACAGGAGAACGTGGTGTTGGAAGCTTTTAACCTCGGGGCTGATGATTATATTACCAAGCCGTTCAGTCCCAACGAGCTATCCATCAGGGTAAAACGTTTTACCTCACTGAGCTAAGTTTTTCAAAATTCCATGTTGCTTTTTGTATTTATGCAAGCGTGCTTTACAACAGGTGGAGCCTTTTTAAAAGTCCATATACCTGAGAGGTATTTGTTTCATACCACTATGGTATTGGGCGTAGCCATTGTGTGCCTGTTGTTATTTATACTGATTTACCTGTTGCGCTTTATACGCTTTACTAAAAAGAGCAGCTATCTGGCCAACCATTACAGCAACCTGATCAGTGAAATTACCATTTGCGAATCGGAGGAAGAACTGTTGCATACCGTCGATCAGTTTTGCCGGCAAACCAATATAAGAAAGTGGCTGACCAAGCCCTTAGGCAAAACCATGCTGATGAAAGGCTTGATGAACATGCGCAAAGGCATGGCAGGCGCTGCTGCCGATAACATAGTGTGGCTGTACACTTATTTTGAAATGGATAAGTATTCGTTGGAAAGATTAAGCTCAACCCACTGGCATATAAAGGCCAGCGCTATACAAGAGCTGGCTGAAATGGGACAGCAACAACTGATTACAAAAATTTACCGCGAAACCAACCACAAAAACATATACGTGCGTACCGAAGCCCAGGTTGCAGTGGTGAAGTTAACGGGCTTTGATGGCCTGCGTTTTTTGAACTTAGTAGGGCATACCATCACGCAGTGGCAGCAACTATGTTTATTGCAGCAACTGCCGGCCCAGGATGATTTTGAATGGAGTAAAGTACCGGTCTGGCTGCAGTCTCAAAATGACTCGGTTGTGGAGTTTGCATTGAAATTAATTGAAAAATACAGCCGGTTTGACTTGCATGATGTTGCGGCTGCCTGTTTGCAACATCACTCTCCGGTTGTAAAAAAACAAACACTCAAAACGCTTAAGGAAATCAACCAGGAACCCACCGCGTCCATGCTGGAACAGTACTTCCCGAACTGCACACCGGAAGTGCAGCTAACTATTCTGGAAGTTATGGTAAGCATTGCAGCAAAAGAACAATTGTCTTTTCTCACACAGGTTTGGCGCAGTACCCATGATGACGCTATCAAACATGCTGCGTTAAAAGTGATAGTCCATATTTATGCTGCATGGCCTGGTATGGAAGAAAACGCAAGTTCACTTGCAGCGTTAGCAGCGAATATGGAAAACTTAAAAGAGGAGCTTGTATGAACATTGCCGATTTATTGCTTGATTTTTTTACCTATGGTATTATGATTTATACCATTGTGCTGATTGGCTTTTATATTTTCATTGCCTATTATTCTATTGGCGAAGCCCGTCAGTACCTGCTCAGGAGTGGTTTTACCGATTATAATCTCCTGGCTACTTCGGAGCATGCTCCCTCTTTAAGTATAATAGCGCCGGCTTACAACGAAGGCGCCACCATTATTGAAAATGTTCGGTCCCTGTTAAGTATTCATTACAACAATTATGAGGTCATCATTGTAAACGACGGCAGTAAAGACGATTCATTGCAAAAGCTTATAACCGTTTATGACCTGGTGGAGGAGCCTTATTTTATTAAAAGCCATATTGCCACCAAGCCTGTAAAAGCCATTTACAAAAGCAAAAACCCGGTTTATAAAAGACTGGTGATAGTGGATAAGGTAAATGGCGGCAAAGCGGATGCCTTGAACGTGGGCGTTAATATTGCCAGTCACCAGTATGTTGTGTGCATTGATGTAGACTGCATATTGGAGCAGGATGCTATGTTAAAACTGACCAAGCCTTTTTTGGAAAGCGGTGATGTGCGGGTGATAGCAACCGGCGGTGTAGTGCGCATTGCCAACTCCTGCGAGGTGCGCGATGGTAAAATTGTACAGGTGCATTTGCCCGAGCAGTTTTTACCGCGTATGCAAACCCTGGAGTATATACGGGCTTTTTTACTCGGGCGAATGGCCTGGAGCCGGTTGAATGGGCTTTTGTTAATATCCGGTGCTTTTGGTGCATTTGATCGTGAAATTGTGATCAAGGCCGGCGGCTATGACCATAGTACGGTAGGGGAGGATATGGAGCTGGTGGTACGCATGCGCCGGTACATGGAGGAGCACCGACTGCCTTATAAAGTAGCCTACATTCCTGATCCCTTATGCTGGACAGAAGCGCCTTCCACCTTTAAGATTCTGGGCCGGCAGCGAAATCGCTGGACAAGAGGCACGATCGAAACCCTGAAAATACACCGCGTTATGTTTTTCAATAAACGATACGGCGTATTAGGGCTGTTAAGTTATCCTTACTGGTTCTTTTTTGAGCTGCTGGCGCCTATTATTGAGTTTACCGGCTTTGTTTTCTTTGTTGTTTTTGCACTGTTGGGTTTGATTGACTGGCAGTTCTTTGGTGCGCTTTTTTTATTTGTATACGCCTTTGCCATCCTGTATTCTGTATTTGCCATCTTGATGGAGGTAATGACCTTCAACCAATATAAAAAACGAAGGGAAATTTTGAAGCTGCTTATGACTGCTCTGGTAGAGCCCTTTATTTTTCACCCCTTTGTTGTATGGGCCGCCATCAAAGGCAATATAGACCTGTTGAGAAAAAAGAAAGCCTGGGGCGAAATGAGCCGGCAGGGCTTTGCAGTAAAGCAGCCGACCGCTTAAAAGCGTTGTACCACACCGGCTGAAAAGGTCAGCTGGTTGGTATGGCTATCCGCCGTCCATTCATTTACAGCCCAAACCGCAGATAACATGAACTGGCTTCTTTTATTCAATGACAATTTGGTACCTGCCATCACACTTTTGGAGGAAAGGCGATAGTTGGAGTTGATCAGCACATTGCGGGTTTCGTCGGGCGAAATTCCGCTGCCTAGTTGCAGCCAGGCATAGTCTTTTTCATTTTTAAAGTACCGGCGGGCGCTAAAAAAGTACGACTGGTTATCTGCTGGCGCCTCCAGAGAAATAAAAGAACGAAAATTCAGCAACCAGGCGCCGGCATACTTGCTCAGGCCGGCCGTGCCCATCCAGATGTTTTGATAAAAATGCAGGTGTCGAAAGCCGCCTTCTGCTTCCCATGCTTTGGGCAGGGACACAAACAAGCTGGCTCCACTGCGCCAGTGGGGAAATACCGGCCGGTTGGCAGAGTAGCCCATACCCACATAAGCATAAACTTTTTTAGAAAGAACCGGGTAGGCTTCAGCTTCCAATTGGAGGCCATGCTGCTGCAGCCGGTTGGCATAGTTGGCCCGGGCTAAAAAAGTACCGGCTTTAGTTTGTCTTTGATACTCCAGGCTGCCAATATGCCAATGGGTGGCATTGGGCTGATCAAAGTGGTGATAATTATATGAAACGGTTACTGCATTGGGTAAAGAATCTGTTTTTTGTGCAGTTGCTGTAAGGGACAATGCCAGGCAGAAAGCCAGGGTAGCGGTTAATTGGTTTTTCATAAAGGATCAGAACCATAAATGTAAAGTTTCTTCCGGTTTCTTCTGCATCTGTTGCCCATATTGATGATAAATTAAGGGTGTTTATTTAGGTTGGTGCCGGGGCATGATAAAATCTTAAATATCCATATAAAGAAAAGTGAAGGGCTGTAAAGGCTACAAGTGGTCTCATAAATACCTTTTAACCATCTAAGTGCCGGCTTTTTGGTTGATTTTAAAGGTAAATTCTTTAAACCTCAGCAATAGCAGGGGTATTTATGAAACCAGTTCTAATCAGCTTCAGTAGGTTTATTTTTCCTGTTGGTCGTGTACCGGGGCTGTTTTCCCAGTATGGGTTTTTAAAAACTTCCGGCCGGCGTAAAGGGTACGCAGTACAACTGCTACAGTAGGGGCACGGAAAAGAGGGGCTTATTTCATGATTGGTGAATTCCTACTTTTTTCTTATTATATTTGAAAGAAGATGAACAGTCCTTGCCATCAGCCATATAAAATGGGGCCAATTGCCGGCCCAACTTGCGCTGCTCACGGGTCTGGTGCATCCGCAAAGCCCTTTGTTTGCTTTGGCACTAAGCTTTATTACTTTTCCAATTTTAAGGACTTTAATACTAATACCCCGGCTGCCGTTTAAGCAGGTCCGGGGTCTTGTTTTTCAAAAGTGCTTTTCCCTGGTTTGAAAAATTAGTTTTATGTTCCGAAATCAAACACCTGTTCTGGCACTAGGGAGCATGCTGTTACTTACAGTTATGCTCAATGCTATTGTCCTTCAAACAGCCTATACTTCCGGCAATAGTACCTGGTATTGGGCGCTGCTGCTGATTGTTCCACTGTTCTTTATTGTATTATATTATAAGCTCAATAAGAGTTGTCAACAAGTAAAACGTACGCGTAAAATACCGATTGGCCGGCGGGAGCTTTACTGGTACCGGCTGCTGCGGCACCGCCCCAGGCATTATTTTACCGGCCTGCCGCAAGGTGAATCCGTGCTGAAACCCCGGCCACCCGCCACTGGCCGGACTTCAAAAAAGCGGCCGGTAAAACCGGTGATCCGTAAACCGGTAAGAGGCTGAATTTTTACAGGCTACAAGCTTAGTTTCATGGAAGGCTAAAAAAAGCCCCTGTTGAAACAGGGGCAATTATTGTATCTATAAACGAGAAATATAACTTGTTGAAGTTATAATAAGTTATATGCCAATTAGTTAGGAAAGGTTTCGTGGTGAAGGGTGAACAGCTTTAGGTTGTTGAGGCATTTCTCACAAAAAGTTAGTTTTGGTAGCTTGGTTGATGCAAAGATACCGGGGGCGTGTATACCAGCTTGTAGCATATTTATGTGATTTTTTACGGGCTATCCATAAGCGAATCACCTTTAAATTTATTTAATTGCACCCTATTATGCGGTTTTGCTCATTTCTATTGTTTTTACTGTTAGGGAGCAGGTTGTGGGCACAGCAGCCGCAACCTGTACCGGGACTGGCAACGCAGGAAGTGTACGACTTGCTGATTGACAATAGGGGTTTTTTGTGGGTGGGGCACGAACTGGGGATCAGCCGGTTTGACGGGGCCAACTTCAGGCATTTTACCCACCCCCAGCAGGCCTCCCTGAGCATGACCGACCTGGTAGAAGACCCCCAGGGCCGCATCTGGTGCCATAACTTCAGCGGCCAGGTATTTTATATCCAGAATGAAAAGTTAGAACTGTTGCAAGCTTATGACCATGTCAAAGAATCCATTTTCCCACACATGGTTCTGTGGGGTAATGATCTGGTCTTAACCAGTGTAAAGGGTTTATTTATCCTCAATACCCAAACCCTGCGGGGCCACTATGTAAAAAGCCGCAATTCAAAGCATACCAACACTACTACTTTAGGGGTGTTGAAAGACCGGGTGATAGCCACCGATGGAAAAAGTTGGTACAGCTACAACCAGACAGAAGGAATGAAAGCGATACCCGTAGACAGCAACATATACGAAGTGGGTAATAACCTCCGGATGCATCCGGGTGATTATGGTGATACTTTATTATTGCTGGCAAACCCATCAGGCATACTTAAAAAGCTGGTGTACAATGGCGGAGAATTGAAAGCAGTGAGCCGGCAACCCTTTTCCAGTTTTATCAATACCACTACCAAAGAAAAAGAGCACATTTGGGTACATACAAAAAATAAAAGTTTTACCCTTGATGGCCAGAAAGAAATCCAGGACGTTAATCTTACCGATGTTGTTACCAGCCCACAGGGCCATACCTGGATGAGCAGCCTGAACAAAGGTTTGCTGGTGCAATACAAGCCTTCTTCATGGGAAAAAGTAGCGGTAAAAGAACTGGAGCGCAAGGACTTTGTGCGATGTATCAATGTGCTGGATGGCATGCTGATTATGGGCACACAAAATGCAAGGCTGCTGGTTAAGGATAGTATTAACGGTAAGGTTCTTTGGAATTTGCAGTTGCCCGTTCAAGCCGGAGCTATCGAGTACATCAGGCCGATAGGCGGCAGCAGTATTGTTATCAGTACTTCTTCCAACACCTATCTTCTGGATATAAAGAATAAAAATTACCGCATTATACCACCCCTCCTGATGTCGCGTGATGTGGAAACATGGGGAGAAACGATGTTTTTTGCCTGTCCAAGCGGTTTGTTTGCCACACCGCATCCGGAAAAGGAGATCGACACACTGCAATGGAAAAGTTTTATTCAAAAACATTTTCCGGATATCAATATTCCAATGCGATATATTCAGGCACCTTTTTTTTTAAAAAGACAACGCTCTAAGTCAGTGCGTTTTGATACATTAAACCAAAAGCTGGTGGTGGCTTTTAAAGATGGTTTGTACGAATTGAACAGCGATGGCATGCGACCAGTGACTAGAAACAATCAGCCTATCTATGCCTCCAGCCTGGAGTTCATCAATAACAAGTTGTTTGTTGGTACGATCAACAACGGCCTGATGATCAAGGACGGTAACGACATCCGGCAGATTACTGTAAATGAAGGTCTTGCTTCAAACAGTATTATCCAGATAAAAGCGGTGAACAATCACCTATGGCTTTTTGAAGGCAATGCCGTACAGGTGCTGGATATCAATGCGGAAAAAGTACTGGCCAATATCGATCTGCCTTCCATTGGAGGCGCCAATGCTTATGACGTAATTGAAGTGGACAATATCGCTTACCTGACCAGCGGGGAGGGGTTGTATAAAATTTCGCTCTCCCCTTCTGCCGTGGATGAGCACCTCAACAGCTATCTGAATTATGTGGTGGTTAATAACAAGGATACGGTAACGGCCTCCCACATAAAGCTGCCGTACTACCAAAACAACCTGCTGCTGAATGTAACCATACCCTGGTACAACCCCACCCAGACCATTTACTTTCGGTACCGCTTAAGAGGCAGCAACTACGACGAAAGCTGGCAGACGGTGCACGGCCCGGAGCAGGAAATCCGCTTTGCTTCGCTCATGCCGGGCCATTATACTTTCGAAGCCTTTGCCATGGTCAATGGCATTCCGGAAAAAACGGGTAAAGTGTTTTGGTTTACCATCCAAAGTCCGTGGTGGCAGCAGTGGTGGTTTTTTACTCCCATCTTGCTGTTGTGCTTTGCCTTGTTTTATGTTTTTTATCGGTTTCGTTTAAAGCAGCTGCTGCAAGTAGAAACCATCCGGCGCAATATCTCCAGCGACCTGCACGATGAAGTAGGCTCCACGTTGAGCAGTATTAATATTTATGCAGAGCTGGCCAAAAACGAAAGCGACAACAAAGAATATTTGCAGGCTATACAAGACAACGCCCAGGAAATCATCACCCAGCTGGATGACCTGGTGTGGAGTATCAATCCCAAGAACGATACATTTGAACAACTGATCAAGCGGATGCAGCTGTTTGCCGAGCCTTTGCTGGCGGCGGTGGGCATACAATACACCTTTACCTACCATCCCGACCTGCTGAAACAAAAGTTGAGCATCAACAAAAAACGCAACATCTATCTTATTTTCAAAGAGGCCATCCATAATGTTTTAAAGCACTCGCAGGGCAGGCATTGCTCCATTCATTTCTACTGCCGGGGCTCCTATCTTTTTCTGGAAATTAAAGACGACGGAAAAGGGTTTGATATGAACAACCGCACGCAGGGCCGCAGTGGGGTGAACAATATCATGGAACGGGCCCGTCAGGTAAATGCCAGGGTGCGCATTCAATCTCATGCCGAAAAAGGCACCTTGATTTACATCGCCTTACCGCTTAAATAGCATAAATATGTTACAAATTTCCATTCTTGCGCTTGTATCTTTACCCCTTCTATGATACGGTTAGCAATTGTTGAAGATAATGCAGCTTACAGAAAGGCGTTAAAAACATTTATCAGCCGTGAGACAGATATTGAGATTGTATACGTAAACGACAGTCTTGCGGACATTGCTGCTTTGATAGCACTGGTTCCTGACGTAATCATTATGGATATTGACCTGCCCAAAACTTCGGGCATCGAGGGGGTGCAGATTATCAAGCAGGCCATTCCGGATGCCAACATTTTTATGCTGACCGTTTTTGAAGACGAAGAAAAGATCTTTCAATCCATCAAGGCCGGCGCGTTGGGTTACCTGTTGAAAAAAGACTCGCCGGATAAGATCATCGATGCCATCCGCTCTATCTACAAAGGCGAAAGCGTAATGAACGGCCAGATAGCCCGCAAAATACTGGATTACTTTTCCAGGTCCACAAATAAAAAAGCAGACATAGGGGATTATAACCTCACCAAGCGGGAAAAGGAAATTCTGCTGCTGCTGATCGATGGCCTGTCTTACAAAGAGATCGCTGCCCAATGTTTTATTTCCATCGATACCCTGTTTTCGCACATCCGGAAGATCTATTCCAAACTGAATGTACACTCCCGGTCAGAAATTGCAGCCCGTTTCCGTTAACAGCACTGGCAGATAAATCAGCGGTTATAAGGATGCCTCTAATCCCTTTCGGTGGAGCGAGGTTAGGTAAAAGGAAAAATGTAAAATGAAAAAAGAGAGGAGCATGGGGTTTTACCTCACCCTCTGGTCCCTCTCTTGAAGGAGAGGGAGGCCCGGCAATTGTTTTTAATTCAGCATTTGAATTAACGTATGGGCTTTTGAGCGGTTTCAGCTGTTGCGTCAAATTATCCAACTTCTTTAAATACTCATATGGGTTTTTAAAGAAGTTGTTTATTGCTAAAAGCTATTCAAAGGAACCAAGAACACCCCGCACTGTCATCCCGGCTCAGAGCCGGGATTTTCTGCACCTTCAGCCTCTTTTTTCTTTGTGTTCCTTAGTGCCTTCGTGTCTTGGTAGCCCAAGAATATCACAAATAACAACTTCTTCAAAAACCCATAGTAACCTTAACCATTCAATCATTTAACCAATCAACTGTTGTCTTGGGCTGTGTTATGATCCACTTGGAGGCTATAGTCACTGAGATTCTTCCTTCGTCGGGATGACAAGGCAAGAAGTTTAGGAAAGGCTGGGAGCCTGAAATTGCAACAACAATAAGGACGCAACTCTTTCAAAAACCCATACTGGAGTGTTGGGCGTTGATCGTTGATTGTTGTTCGTGGACAGAAGGTCTTTTAAAACCCATAGTGACTGTTGTCCAATCTGTGAAATCCTTTCTTTAATCTGTGAAATCTGCGATCCAACTTGTGAACGCGTGAACTGGTGAACTTGAGAACTATAAACTTAAAACTTCTTCAAAACCCCATGTCCAGAAAGCTAAAAGAACAACCCCCGGTATGTCAATTGCAACATCTATCCATTACAAACAAGGCCGCCGGGTGTAAACTGCCCGGTGCTGTTAAAACCTAAAGTATGATGGGCTACTTACTCCAGGCTGCTGCACCTTTCGAGTGGCAGCAGCTGTTGTTGGGCGAGGAGGAATGGTTCTTTTTGCTGGAAACCATTTTTCGTACACTGGTGATGTTCGTGGTGATTTTGCTCAGCCTGCGCCTGCTGGGCAAGCGGGGCGTCAAGCAGTTGTCGGTGTTTGAACTGGGTGTGATCATTGGTTTGGGGTCGGCGGCAGGCGACCCGATGTTTTACAAAGATGTAGGCCTGCTGCCCGCCTTTATTGTGTTTACCCTGGTGGTGCTGCTGTACCGGCTCATCACGTATTTAATTAACCAAAGCAGTGCCTTTGAAAAGTTTGTAGAAGGCCAGCCCCGTTGTATTGTGCTGCAGGGCCGGCTGCAGGTGGAGGATTTTAAAAAAGAACCCATAGCCCTGGACGAGTTTTTTTCGGAGTTGCGGCTAAAGAGTGTATCGCACCTGGGGCAGGTGCAGCAGGCTATTGTGGAAGCCAATGGCGAAGTGAGTGTGTTTTATTTTGAAGACAATGAGGTGCTGTACGGCCTGCCGGTGTTGCCCGACCTGTTTAATCATCAGCTTACCCAAATCTCTAAAGCTGATCAGTATGCCTGTAGTTTTTGCGGCCATGTAGAGCCGCTGGAGCCCGGCAATAGTCCTTCATGCCCCTCCTGCGGGCATCGTAAGTGGGTGAAAGCCATCAATGTACGGCGAATTGCTTAAGCAAATGGCATTCGGTGTTGAAGTTTTCCACACCCATTCCTGAGGTTATCATAAGCTCATCCATAGCGGGTGCGCTGAGTAAGTTTATGGCCGTTGAACAGGGATAAGGTGATAAATTGTAGTGTAAAAGGAACGGTGATGGCAAGAATTTTTTCAATTGAGGTTGAATTTCAAAAACGGTCTTATACTGCACTGGTGAGCTTGCACGGCCAGGGCAACGAACAGTCCTGTATGGTGCGTTACCTGGATCAGGAGCTGCAACACCTGCTGCAGGGCAATAGCATTGAGTTTAGCCTGACAGATGAACCGGGCCGGCCGGTACCGTTGCCCAGTCAGTTGGCAAAGCGGCTGGTAGGCGGCACCCGGGAGGCCATTACGGCTTATTTAAAAGGAGACAATCTTTAAAATAATTATATCCTCACATCCACTTTTAATTGAACCCTGCCTGTGCAGGGTTTCTTTGTGCCTGCCGGAAATTGGTAGCTGACCCGGCTTTTTCTTTTTTGAATCTGTTGCCTCGGGAAAAAAACAGCGGCATTAAACCCGGCCTCCGGATAGCTGTCTTAATACGGCAAGCTTACTTAATTATATCAACAGAAACAAAAAGCCATGGAAAGGAAAAGCATTGTGAATTACAAAGGGGCAAGGGCTTATTACGACATTAAAAAAGACGAAAAATATTTTATCGCCACGCTGGAAAAATACACCGGTAACAGCGAAGAAATGCCGCCACGGTCGGTAATCTTTATTAAAGAAACCGGCCACTACGCCCACCTGCCGGGCCGGACCTGCCTTGATAGTAACGCGGCAAACGGTATAGGCGCGTCTTCCTTACTGGATGATATTTCCATGGTGTTCAGCAAGTTCTGAAATCCGTCAGGCAGCATAAGTTATCCACACTACTTGTAATTGTAAACCGGGCTGATTATGTTTACACCGGTTCTTTTATCACCTCCATGCCTATGTGGAACCACCGGTACTGTTCTTTAGTACTACATAGACTCTTTCTTTTTTTTCACTAATATACCTGCTTCAAAAGCTACCCGCTTTTATCAATTCCTTGAAAGATCATAGCATCCAATTGTTCTATGAGCATTAAATGACTCATTAACCCTTAACCCGTACCGCTATGAAACAAAAAAACATTGAAAAAGACCACGGCAAAACCCTTTTTGACAGCCTTATCATTATGATCCTATTGTTCCTGGTGCTATGGTATTTTAATATTTAAATGATTATTTTAAAGGCTTACATATAAAAATTTATGTAAGCCCTTTTTTATGAAACTAACTGCATTTGTTCTGACAGTTCTTACAGTCCTTTTTTTATGTAGCTGCCAGCGGGAGCCTGATGTAGATTTCAACAAAGAGGTATCGATCACTTCCTTTAGCCCGGATTCGGGCAGGGTGGGAACAGTGGTTACCATAAGGGGCAAAGGATTTGACACCTCCTGGAGCAACCATTCCGTACAGGTGAATGGTGTAAAGGCCCAGTTGCTGACCGTTTCCGACACGGTGATGCAAATAATGATTTTGCCCGGTACAACATCCGGCAAGATCACGGTTACTTTCCACAATCAAACCGTATCCAGTACAAAAAGCTTCGTGATACTGACCGATACATTAGCGATCACTTCCTTTAGCCCGGGCTCCGGCAAAGCAGATACGGAAGTTACGATCAGGGGCATTGGGTTTGATCCGGCACCGGCTGGCAACAGGGTGACTATCAACCATACGGAAACCACTATCATCAGCAGTTCCGATTCGGTGCTGGTGGTAAAGGTGCAGCCCGGCACTACAACGGGTAAAATAACTGTAACGGTCCGTGGTAAAACCGCTAACAGCAGCAGCGATTTTGTCATCCAGCATGGTTGGGTTCAAAAGGCAGATTATCCCAAGAGCTGGTCAGAGTATGCCGCCAATGGAAACGGTTTTATCAATGGATTTTCCTCCGGCGATAAAGGCTATTTCTACAAGTCCAACCAGTTATGGGAGTACGACCCGGTAACCAATGCCTGGACACGCAAAGCCGATTTGCCTTCTGCCAGTGTCAAAAACTTTTGTTTCTCCTTTGTGTGTAACAACAAAGTCTACATAGGTCTTGGTGCCCCGGCAGAAGGTATGGATATCAGTACGGAACCCGGGAGTAATGAAGTTTGGGAGTACGATATAGCCCGCAACCAATGGTCGAAGAAGCGCGGTTTTCCCGGTGTTGCAAGAGTGGCTCCTTTTAGCTTTTCCATCAACAACATAGGTTATATGGGCGGAGGAGATACCACCAATACGGGGATGCCTGCGGTGAACGATTTCTGGAGGTATGATCCGCAGACCGATACCTGGAGCCAGCAGGCCCATTTTCCGGGTGCCCAGGCCGTGGGCATCACCGGGTTTGCCATTGGCAGTAGCGGTTATGTTTTTGAAGCAGGACACGGCAACCCAACGGCCCCTACTGCAGGCTTTGATGTTGTTAACCTCTGGAAGTACGATCCAGCTACCAACAGCTGGGCCCAAAAAGCCGTCTTCCCCAGTAGGGGTGTTATTTCTGCTACGGCATTTACGGTTCATCAAAAAGGCTATGTGGCGCTTGGTATAATGGATGCCAACTCGGTGGCGTCCAAAAATGACTTTTGGGAGTATGATCCTGCTGCTGATCAATGGACACAAAAAGAAAGCGTGGGCGGCGGCATAAGGTGGTTTGGCAGTAGTTTTTCCATTGGCAATAAAGGGTATGTAGGCGTAGGCAATGGAGAGGTATTTGATGAAGTAAAAACGGATTTTTGGGAATATACTTTTTAGTGCTGCGGTACTCCATTAAAAGTTCTATATCCCTATTAGGTACTGATGGATGGAGCGCCTGCTGCACTCAAATAAATCCATCATCCAAACAGCTTTTATTATTTATTCCGATTGAACCACAATAACCGTACTTACTTGAAACGGGTATCAGTAACAAAGGCGGCACTCCTTTTTTGCGCCTTTTTTTCTTTGCGCCTTTGCGTGAAAAAAGCATTTGTGAGACCCGTTCTACTGCTGTATGGATGGCTGGCAGGAGTTAAAAATTAAGCAGGGTGATGCAGCTGTGATCAAAATTCTTTCAAAAACCCATATACATTGACGGGGAACTTCTGCCTCCAACCATTGAAAGAAGTACGTGGGTACTACCAGCGAAAGCTAGTGAAATCCGCAGGTCTTTTACTTCCTCGGGCACACCATTTTATGTTGCACCTCACTGCCTAAGGGCCTGCTTATGTCCTCACCGGTAACCTGCGATCCTCCATTGCTGCTTTCTTTTTCATCGAACTTTCCTTTCATCTTATAGTCCTGTTCTATTTGTTCGTTGCGGAGCCCACCCCTTTATTTTCCTTTTGGCCATAAGGGTTGATTTACTGTTGTTAAACCGAAAATGAAAAAGGAATGATATGTATGGCGTAAGTATATGGGTTTTTGAAAGGGTTTTGTGCCATGAAATAATACATTCTACACTTCAGGGATGGCCGATCGACAAGGAAAATCCAATACATCCGGCATTTGGGCATGAGCCTGGCAGATGAACAGCGGCCGTAATGGTAAGTAGTTGCACTCATGCAAAAGGTTATAATATTATTTAGTACACTACAGGTTTATATGTAGAAAATAATTTATAGATAAAAAATTTAATTTTTTCCTTTCAAAAATTTGTAAGATCTGTTTCTTGTTATTACTTTATCAATACTTTAACATTCATTAACATTCCTTAACAATTTTCAACTAACACTTGCCATGCAATTAAAACTATCTGTAGTGAGGTCACTATTGACACTCATCTGCCTTTTTAGTACCTTGATGGTGTGGGCCCAAAAAACCGTTTCCGGAAGGGTTACATCAGGTACTAACCAACTACCGGTCAGCGGCGCCACAGTTACTTTGAAAGGAACGAATCAGGCAACACAAACCAATGCCGATGGATCTTTTTCCATCCGCGTTCCCAATGACCGAAGCGTACTGGTCATTACCTCCGTGGGGTTTGAATCCATTGAAATGCCTGTTGGTGCTCAATCCTCCGTGGATGTCTTATTAAAAGAAAGCGCTTCTACGCTGTCCGAAGTCGTGGTAACCGGCTATTCTTCCCAGGCCAAAAAAGACATTACCGGCTCGGTAGCGGTGGTCAACGTAAAAGAACTGGTCGCCAATCCCGGCTCTAATATCCAAAGCCTGTTACAGGGCCGTGCCGCCGGTGTCACAGTGGGTACTTCCGGTATTCCCGGTGCCGGCAGCAACGTTCGTATTCACGGTTACAGTACGTTTGGCAACAACGAGCCTTTGTATGTGGTTGATGGTGCCCGGGTGAGTTCCATTACAGAATTAAACCCCAACGACATTGAAAGCATGCAGGTGCTGAAAGATGCGTCTTCTGCCTCCATCTACGGTTCTGCAGCAGCGGGTGGTGTAATCGTGATCACGACCAAAAAAGGAAAAAATGGAAGACCCAAGGTGGCATATGACTCTTATTACGGCTGGCAAACCTTTAATAAAAGGCTGGACCTGCTGAATACAAAAGAGTATGGCGACTATCTTTTTCTGCTGGCCAAAAACTCTGGTAACCTGGATTCCCTGGGCCGGTTTTCGCACGGGCAATATGCCGGTCCAACCGGCAAGAGTGATCGTCCGATCATCCCGGCCTATATTTTTGCCGGTGGTGGACAGCCGGGCGGTAAATCCGGTGGCATTGAAGCCAACGACCCTGCGGCCGATCCCTCCAAATACAAGTTGGACCTTTTTGATGTAAACGGGCCGGGTACTTACCTGATTGTTCCGGCCAGCCAGGAAGGCACGGACTGGTTAGGCGCTGTGCTACAAAAAGCGCCTATGCATAATCACCAGGTAACCGTTTCCGGCGGGGCCGATAATGCCAATTACCTGTATGGGCTGGATTATTTTGATCAAAAGGGTATTGTTTACACCACCCGTTACCAGCGTTATTCCCTGCGGGCCAACACCGCCTTTACCATCCGGAAAAAAGTAAGAATCGGTGAAAATGTGCAGATCAACTTTACCAACCGGGCAGGGGTGCAGGGCTTTACCAACCAGGATGAAGGCAACCCTATTGCGTTTTCTTACCGGATGCAACCCATTGTGCCGGTCTTTGACATTATGGGCAATTATGCCGGTACCCGGGGTTCTAACCTGGGTAATGCCCACAGCCCTTATGCCAACCTGGACCGCAGAAAAGACGCCAGGGAAAAAAGAATCGGTATTATCGGCAGTGCCTATATCGAGGTTGATTTCCTGCGCTATTTTACCTTCCGCTCTAATGTGGGTATGGACTATGGTAACGGCAACAGTTATATTTTCTTAAACCCGTATTATGAAAGTTCTGAAGGCCGGAGCAATATTGCCACGTTTAACGAAGCCCAGAATTATGGCTACCAGTTGACCTGGTATAATACCGTTAACTTCAAAAAAACCTTCCGGGAATTACATGAAGTAACCGGTATGGTGGGCACGGAGATCGTGCAAAACCAGGGCCGGAATATCTCGGGCAACGCCAATGACTATTTCAACCTGGACCGGAACTTCTGGCAGATCAGTTCCACCCTGAGTCCTACACCGGGGGGTGCCAGCGGCGAGTTCCGCAACCGGAAATATTCTCCCATTATTGCCCAGGTAAACTATGCATATAATGACAAATACCTATTGTCAGGTTCTTTCCGGAGAGACGGTTCTTCAGATGCTTTTGGTCCTAACAACAAGTATGGTAACTTCCCGGCCTTTAGTGTAGGCTGGCGGATTTCGGAAGAACCTTTCTTTCAAAACGTAAGAGGCATCAACGATCTTAAGGTGCGGTTTGGCTATGGCATTTTGGGTAATGACAATATCAGCAGTCTTGGCTTCCTGCGGTTCTTTACCATTAACAATGATGCGGCCTATCCCATCAACGGAAGCAATACCAGCATTACGCCCGGTGTAAGGCACCAAACCATCGCTAACCCGAATGTAAAATGGGAGCAAACCACCACTTCCACTTTAGGTGTTGACGCTACCTTGCTGAACAATAAAATGGCCGTTACTATCGATGTATATAACCGGGAAACCACCGACCTGTTGTTTGAAAAAGAACTGGATCCCTCTCTTTACGGCGGACGTATTTCTGCCATGCCGGTTAACATTGGCTCCATGAACAATAAAGGCATTGACCTTTCCCTTTCTTATCGCGGTGCGCCTACCAAAGACCTGCGCTATGATGCCAGCATGACGTTTTCACTGTACAAAAACAAAGTAGGCAAACTGGCTGACCCGTTCTTTGAAGGCGACCGCACCCGCATCGATCCCTTTAACCGTTCGGTTACCGGCAGACCCATTTCCAGCTTTTACGGTTATGTGGTAGATGGCTTTTTTGACGATGAGGCAGAACTGGCCTCACTGGACCAGAAAGGTAAATTCGTTGGTGGCTGGAGGTATAAAGACCTGTCCGGCCCTGATGGTAAGCCCGATGGCAAGATCACACCGGATGACAGGACTTTTATCGGCAGTCCTCACCCCAAGTTTATCATGGGTTTCAACCTGAATGTTGCCTATAAAAACTTTGATTTCTCTTCCTTCCTTTACTGGAAAGCCGGTGGCGAAATTGCCAACTACACCCGCTACTGGACCGACTTCAACACTTTCCAGGGGAACAGAACCCGCCGGGTGTTGTATGAAAGCTGGACACCGGAAAACCGCAATGCTTTACTGCCCCGCATCACCAGCAACGATGCCACCAGCGGCCAGTTGCCCGTGGATTATTATATTGAGCCGGGTGGTTATTTAAGAATGCGCAACCTGATGCTGGGCTACACGCTTCCTGTTAATGTGATGACCAAATTGGGCATCGACCGTTTGCGGTTTTATGTACAGGCGCAAAACCTTTTCACCATTACCAAATACACGGGTCTCGATCCTGAAATCACCACCAACAATACCGGCCGCAACGACTACAACCGCCGGCTGGCAGACCGGAACCTGGGCGTGGATGTAGGCAACTATCCCACTCCTAAAGCTTTCATTTTCGGATTGAACTTAGGTTTTTAATTCACTACACTGTTAACTTTTAAAAGTAAAAGGATGAAACTGAAATATATTGGAATGGTTGCTTTGACAGCCATTATGATCATCGGGCTCCATGCCTGTAAAAAGAACTACCTGGAGCCGCAGCCTTATACCCGGTACTTGCCCGAACAATTGCAAAGTAAAAAAGGCATTGAGGGCCTGCTGGTGGGTGCCTATGGCATGCTGGACGGGCAGGGCATATCGGGTGCCTCCGGCTGGATGGTAGGCGCTACCAACTGGGTGTATGCCGATGTGGTATCGGATGATGCGTACAAAGGCACTGATGCCAACGACCAGCCGCAAATGTCAGAGATTGAGTTGTATGCTACCCAGGCTGCCAATACCTACTTCTATTATAAATGGCTGGCTCTGTACGATGGCGTGACCAGGGCCAATAATGTGATCAAAATGGCCGATGAGGTAACAGAGCTCACCGAAGCCGAAAAGACCAATTACATAGCGCAGGCCCGGTTTTTAAGAGGTCATTATCATTTTGATGCCAAGCGGCATTGGAACAAAGTGCCTTTTATATCAGAAACCACCACCAGCTATGATAACAAAGGCGATATATGGCCCAAGATCGAGGAGGATTTTAAATATGCCTATGACAATCTGCCGGTCACGCAAGCCTTAGTGGGCAAAGCCAATAAATGGGCCGCTGCCGCTTACCTGGCCAAAGTGTATATGTATCAAAAGAAGTTTCAGGAAGCGAAAAACTTATATGACCTTATTATAGCAGAAGGACAAACTTCCAATGGTAAAAAATACGCCTTACAGCCGGAGTACTCCATGAACTTCAATGCCAGTTTTGAAAACAGCGCCGAATCCGTTTTCGCCCAGCAGGCTTCTGCCAGTGGTACCATTACGGCAGCGGCAGAAACGAGTTATGAGCTGGCTTATCCATACGGCGGTGATTTTGGCTGTTGCGGATTTTTTCAGCCTTCCCAAAACCTGGTGAATGCTTTTAAGGTAAGTGATAAGGGCCTGCCATTATTAGATGGGTCTTACAACAATACCAACCTGAAAAACGATGAAGGTATCAGCGCCAGTGATCCGTTTACCAATGATAATGTAACGCCACTGGATTCGCGGCTGGACTGGACCGCAGGAAGGAGAGGGATCTCTTACTGGGATTGGGGTGGACATCCTGGCCGCAGCTGGATCCGCGACCAGGCTTATGCCGGTCCTTACAGCCCTAAAAAGCACGTGTACCAGAAGTCGGACATTGGTGTTTTGACCAATGGCGGTACCAACCACCGCCAAACCGCAAAAAATTACAACATCATACGATATGCCGATGTGCTGTTAATGGCTGCCGAAGCGGAAATAGAGCTGGGCAACCTGGATAAAGGACGTGAATACATCAACCTGGTACGCGCCCGGGCCGCCAATGCAGCCGGTTTTGTAAAAGACGCTGCGGATAACAGCAAGCCTGCGGCCAACTACCAGGTAGGCCAGTACACCGAACCTTTTACTGACAAAGCCACTGCCATTAATGCCGTTCGTTTTGAAAGAAGACTGGAACTGGCCATGGAAGGTCACCGCTTTTTTGACCTGGTACGCTGGGGCATTGCTGCTGAAACGCTGAACGCTTATGTGGAAAAAGAAAAAGAAAGAAGAAGTTACCTGAAAAGCTCCGGCGGCTTTACCAAAGGCAAAAACGAATATTACCCCATTCCCAACCGGGTGATTGAAATTGCCAAAGTGGGCGGTAATTTACTGGAGCAAAATCCGGGATATTGAAAAAGGGCATGGCTTACAACGCACCTTGCCAAAAGGTAAAATAAAGATGGCTTTTTAAAGCACTTTATTCCCATAAAAGAACAAGCCTCATGGATGAATGAGGCTTGTTCTTTTATGGGAATACTCCTGCCATTGCATTCGTTCAAAAGCCCATACCTGCTGATGCTTACCTGCGATGCTTTCTGCTCAGCCACCCAAGGCCGGTAGCCCAGATAGGGTAAGCTTACCAGCGATCCCTGCTGCTGTCCGTAGAGCGGTAGCCGGAGGAAGAGCCTTCCTCTCTTTGTACCCGCAGTTGATTTTGCACATTGCGTACGCCGGAAATCTGTTCGGCCAGGTCTTCTGCCCTGCGTTTTTCTTCGCGGCTGTGCACCGTACCGCTCAGGATCACTTCAGAGCCTTCCACTTTTACTTCTACATCAGAAGCATCTACAAAAGCGTCATCGTATAAGCGGTCGCATACATCCTCCTGAATGCGGGTATCAGAGCGGGTATATCCCCGTGGGCCTTTGCCCCTGTGCAGGCCGGTTCTGGAGGTGTCTTCGTCCCGGTTGCGGTCCTGGTCGCCACCAAACCAGGAGGATACTTTATCCCGGGCCCGGTCCCACCAGTCGCGATCCATACCACCCTGGTTGGCATTGCCGTAGTTGCGGGTGTCACCACCATACCGGTTTTGGGGGTTGCGGTCATTGTCGCGGTCGTAGCCACTGCGGTAGCTGCTGCCGTAGCCGCCAGAAGTACCATAGCCGGAGCCCATGCCGCTGGTTTGGCCGTAGTCGCCAGGGTTGTAGTCCTGCCCACCGCCGTAGCGTTGTTCGCGGTTGCTGTACCGGCGGTCATAACCACGGCCCTGAGCCATATTGGTTTCCCTTTCACGCCTTTCCACGTTTCCGCCATAAACCTCTCCGTAGCTCGTGTGGCTCATATCGCCCTGGCCTCCCCGGTTGTAGCCCCGGTTTTCATTGCGCCGCCTTTGATCATAGTCGCGATCATAACGTTCTCTGTCCTGGTTCCAATCCTGGCTGTAGCCTCCAGGCCGGTCTTCCCAGTTGCGATTGTTGTCTGCCATAATCTATAGTTTTTAAGTGAATAAGAATGAATTTGCTAATAGATTGCAGTAAAAATTGTGCCCTCTTGCCGCGGGAAATAACAGCGTGACCGCCCTTGGAGCGCGGGCCGGTATGGTTTTTATAAGAGGGCTCGCTTATTGTTTTTTCGTTCACCCCGCTGCCAGCCGGGTGTATTTTGGGGTTGCAGGCGGCATGACCAGCTAGACTGGCAGAACCATCAACCTGCCGCTTTCTTTTTTGGGCGGGGTACCTACCTGGCTACCCTTTGCGAAGACGGCGTGAATGCCGACCGCTATGCATCGGATTATATTTTACAGGAAGGAACGCTGCAGGCCAAGGATACGCTAACCCTTAAAATGGCACCGGGTGGCGGTTTTCTCATTCGTTTCAAAAAAGTGCCGTAGGGCCTATATGGGGTTTTGAAAGAATAGAAAATAGCAATTCCATCAAATCGATGTTTGAAGCCTTCAGAAGCTGTTACAAC
>JAEWAC010000369.1 GCA_023391895.1 Bacteroidota bacterium | reverse complement strand
GCTGGCGCCTTACGGACTGATTGAATTTGTACGCAGTGCCCGTGTGGCCATCATCAAGGCGAGTCACGGCTTCCATGAGAAATTGAAAGAGTTTGAAGAAACACAGCCGGGCGAGGAAGTCATCGAGAATGAGTACCTGGGTTTGCAGGCAGAGGTTTTTCCGGATACGGGATATTAAAAAGTGAATGGTCAACAGTGAATAGCACTACCAGCCGTACAAGGGAGTGACATAACAGGCGCTCCTTAGAATTACAAAAGCAGACAACACAACACAATAACAACAAACAATAAACACAAAACTTAAAAAGTAGAATAATGGCAAAATTAAATTTTGGTGGCGTTGAAGAAAACGTAGTCACCCGCGAAGAGTTCCCGCTTTCCAGAGCACAACAGGTATTGGCTAACGAAGTGGTAGCGGTTATTGGCTATGGTGTGCAGGGTCCCGGTCAGGCTTTAAACCAAAAAGACAATGGCATTAACGTAATTGTAGGTCAGCGTAAAAATTCAAAAACTTGGGATAAAGCCATTGCCGATGGATTTGTACCGGGCGAAACCTTGTTTGAAATTGAAGAAGCCCTGCAAAGAGGCACCATTATTTGCTATTTGTTAAGTGATGCGGCCCAGATCCAGCTGTGGCCAACCGTACAAAAACATCTTACTCCCGGTAAGGCTTTATATTTTTCTCATGGTTTTGGTATCACCTTTAATGAGCAAACCGGCATCGTTCCTCCCAAAGATGTGGATGTGTTCCTGGTAGCGCCAAAAGGTTCCGGCACTTCGCTGCGCCGTATGTTTTTACA
Source organism: Bacteroidota bacterium (assembly GCA_023391895.1). Classification (GTDB taxonomy): domain Bacteria; phylum Bacteroidota; class Bacteroidia; order Chitinophagales; family Chitinophagaceae; genus Flavisolibacter. Next base: position 14,005 of record JAEWAC010000369.1, on the reverse strand, counting down.
AGGCCGTGGCCTGAACAGCAGCTACGCCATTTACCAGGATGCCACCGGCAAAGCATGGGAAAGAGTCATTGCACTAGGTATTGCCGTAGGCAGCGGTTACCTGTTTGAAACCGATTTCCGGAAAGAAGTATATAGCGACTTAACCGGCGAGCGTGGTACGCTGATGGGTGCCATCCAGGGCATTTTTGCCGCTCAATACGAAGTATTACGTTCAAAAGGCCATACCCCTTCCGAAGCGTTCAACGAAACCGTTGAAGAGCTGACACAATCCCTGATGCCTTTGGTGGCCGAAAACGGTATGGACTGGATGTATGCCAACTGTTCTACTACCGCCCAGCGCGGCGCTTTGGATTGGTGGAAAAAATTCCGTGATGCTACTTTGCCTGTTTTCAACGAACTGTATGAAAGCGTAGCAACCGGTAAAGAATCACAGCGTTCCATTGACTCCAACAGTCAGCCCGACTACCGCGAAAAGCTGGAAGGTGAGCTGAAAGAACTGCGTGACAGCGAAATGTGGCAGGCTGGTAAAACTGTAAGAAGCCTGCGTCCGGAAAATCAACCAGCTGCAGAAGCTGAAGCAACAAAAAAAGGAACATTAGTGAATAGCTAATGTTCATGAAGGGAAGATCATGAGTACAACATCAAACAAAGTAGCATTCGATTTTGATAAAGCTGTAGAAAGATTAAAGCCAGTGGTGAACCGAACACCACTGGTCTATAATCAAAACCTCTCTAACAAGTACGGCTGTAGGGTGTACCTGAAAAGAGAAGACCTGCAGGTGGTGCGTTCGTACAAACTGCGTGGGGCGTATAATATGCTGAGCAGCCTGCCGCCGGAGCAACTGGTGCAAGGTGTGGTGTGTGCCTCTGCCGGCAACCACGCACAGGGTTTTGCGTATTCGTGCAAAAAACTGGGTGTAAAAGGCGTAGTGTTTATGCCCATCATTACGCCCCAGCAAAAAATACTGCAAACCCGCCTGTTTGGCGGCGACGCCATTGAGATCAAATTAGCGGGTGATACGTTTGATGATTGTGCAGCGGCTGCCAAGGCTTTCACGCAGCAAAACAACATGACCTTTATTCCGCCTTTTGATGATTACCGCATTATTGAAGGACAGGCTACTGTAGGGGTTGAGGTACTGGAAGATCTTTCTAATGTAGACTACGTTATTGTACCCATTGGCGGTGGTGGATTGGCAGCTGGAGTAGGCACCTACTTCAAGACCTTTTCGCCTAAAACCAAAGTTATTGGTGTAGAGCCGGAAGGGGCGCCTTCCATGAAAACAGCGCTGGAGGCCGGTCATCCGGTTACGCTGGAAAACATCGAGCCTTTTGTGGATGGGGCTGCGGTAAAAAGGGTAGGCGAGCTGACTTTTGCCATTTGCCGCGAAGTGCTGGATGATATGCACCTGGTGCCGGAAGGAAAAGTATGCTCCACCATTTTGAAGCTTTATAATGAAGAGGCCTTGGTGGTAGAGCCGGCGGGTGCCTTATCCATTGCCGCACTGGATTACTATGCCGAGGAGATCAGGGGCAAAAACGTAGTGTGTGTGGTAAGCGGCAGCAACAATGACATCGACCGCATGCAGGAAATAAAGGAACGCTCCCTGCAATATGAGGGTTTGAAACATTATTTCCTCATTCGTTTTGCGCAGCGCCCCGGTGCCCTGAAAGAGTTTGTGAATCATGTATTGGGACCCAATGATGATATTACACGGTTTGAGTACATGCAAAAACACAATAAAGAAAAAGGGCCAGCCCTGGTAGGTATTGAGTTGCGCTCCAGAAAAGATTACGAGATCCTGGTTGAAAACCTAAACCGTTACCAGATCAATTATACTGAATTGAATAAAGATGATAATTTGTTTGGTTACCTGGTATAATGTGCGGTAATAGCATAAAACTAGTACTGCACAAGAAACCGTGAAGCTGAATGAGTACACATCATTACAAATGGGTTTTTTCATGTGTCGTCAGGGGAAGTCCAAGAAGCTTGGCTTCCCTTTTTTATTTTAAAGAAGTTTAAGGTCTTAGGATTAAGGTTTAAAGTTCTCAAGTTCACATGTTCACAAGTTGTCTGAACCATGATTTGGGGAGATTTAGGGATGAGGAAGAAAGTTGCATGGTTTCTTTGAAATATGGATTTTTGAAGAGGCCCTCCCTCGATCCCTCCCCGTGGAGAGGAAGACCGGGCAATGAATGTTGTTTCAGTATTAGAATTGACGTATGGGCTTTTGAAAGAAGTTTACCGGGTTCTTACATTGTAAGACAGGTTGCGACTTCAAAACACCTCTTACCTGTCATGCTGAACTCGTTTCGGCATCTCCTGCATAAGAGATATGGGTTTTTGAAAGAGTTGATGATTTTACTTCCTTAGCTGAAAAACATTCAAAAGTCCATACGTCAATTCTCAACTTAAATGGAAAACTGCTGCCGGACCGCCCTCTCCTTCCGGGGAGGGATCAAGGGAGGGGCCGCAGCATGGGTTTTTAAAGCAGTTGCTTCTTTTTTGTTGTTGCCTTTTCAGATGGATTGCGTTTTCAGCTGCCTCTTGCCTGTCATCCCGACGAAGGAGGGATCTCAGACTTTACCGTTGGTATATGAGTATGGGGTTTTGAAGAAGTTGAATGGCTGAAAAACTGAAAGATTGAGTGTTGCGTATGGGTTTTTGAAAGACTTTCTGTCTACGATCCACGATCAACGGTCCATGCCCAACACCCGATATGGGATTTTAAATATGTTTAAGTTGGTACGGCAAAAGGTAATTCACATGTGCACTTTGCTGGCGGCAGTATGGGTTTGCTTTTTGTTCTTTTGTGCCAGCCACCTAAAACATGGATAAGAAAAAGCAATAACGCCTAAAACAATGAGCAGGCTCAATTGATCACTCAATGCAAAGCCAATAAATAAGGCAATCGTAACAACCAGGGCAAAGTAGGTTGAAAAAGGATAGCCCCAGGCTTTATAAGGACGTTGCAATTCGGGCTCTTTTTTTCTTAGCCAGATCAATGACGAGAAGGCAAAAGCGGTAACAATCGTCATCATAAAAGCTCCCAGTGCAAAAAGTTGTTCAAACGAGCTGAAGAGAATGAGAGCGACGGCTAATGCATAACAGAAAAGCAGGGAGAAATAAGGTGTCCCGCCCTTGTTTACCGCCATGGCCTGTTTTATAAAGAAACCTTCTCTGCTCAATCCAAATAAAATGCGGGAAGGAATCATCATATAGGCATTCAAAATGCTGTATAAGGAAAACAAGGCAATAAGAATCAGCAGGTTGGTGCTCCACCCGCCAAAAGCAACCCTTGCTGCATCAGAGGCGGCAAGGGGAGACTGCGCAACCTGGCTTACGGGTAATACATAAAGTATAGCGGCATTAATTAAAACGTATAAAACAGTTACCGTTAACGCACCTATCAGGTAAGATCTTGGAATATTTCGGGACGGGTTATCATCTTCCTCTGCAAAAACAGCAACCGCCATCCATCCGTCGTAGGAACCCATAATGAGTTGCAGTGATTTAAATACGGCAAGAATGACCCCTCCCTCCATTAATGGAGTACTGATGGCTTGAGCCTTACTGGGTTGACTCAGGAAACAGCCTAGCACCAGTAACAGGAAAAGTACTACTTTGATAACACTGGTTACTTGTTGCGTGGTACTACCGCTTTTTACACTGGGAAGATTGATCAAGGTAAAAATTGTAAGAAACAATAGCGCTACCTCAATGCCATAAGGCTTAAGTTGCGGGAAGAGTAAAGCACTGTACTCACTTAAAACAATACAGAAATAAGCTGGCGCAATGGCATTGCAGATAAAGTCGAACCAGCCGTTCAAAAAGCCGGCATAGTCACCGAAAGCCCGCTTGATGTAGTTGAAAGCACCTCCGGCTTTAGGTAGCATGGTAGTCAATTCGGCATAAGAGCTTGCGGCCAGTAATATATACAGCCCAATGGCTAGCCAGCAAAGCAAAATGAGGGGCGCACTGGGCAAAACGGAGGCGATACTGCCCGGTGTCCGTAAAATGCCAACACCAATAGTGCCACCCACAACCACTGCAATTCCAAAAGCAACACCTAGTACTTTTTTCAGTTTGTTTGAGGAATGATAAAGTGCCATACAGTATTATTTATCAGCTTTCATCAGCCGTAAAGACAAATAAGTGATAGGGTGTTGATTGTTGCTAATTGAACAGGTATAACTGCCTGTGGTAGAAGTTTGTGTTTCTGTTGCTTGTTTAAAGATAAGGGATTGGTTAGAATTGATATAGCTGGTTGCGATATGGAGCTACCATTGCAGTAATATGATGTTAAAGGCTTGCTATTAGCGGTAAATGCGACTTGAATCAAAGAACATGTCAGTGAACAGTTCCTGACCGTTGTCTTTGTAGGTTTTAATCTCCCTGTTTGGAAGCACTTTTAATTTGACCACCAGACCATTGTCTCCATTTAATCGTATGAGCGAGTCCGTTCCATATGACCATTCGCCAATAATGTTTCGAGGCTTTAAATTGCTTTTTACCCCTGTAGGATCAAGGTTATTGGGGTGGCAAAAGGCATGGTATAAAAAAGTGCTGTCTCTGTCATTGATGTTGAGGTCAAAATAATGTACCACTGTTTCACATCGAAACAATTTCCCAGTAGTATACAATTTATACATACCCATAAGGTCTTCTGGCACCTGTACCACTAGAGCTGTTACGTTAGGGGGATTTTGGGTTTGAGTGGAACAGGCTACAAGTAAACTCGCAAGAGCTACAATGAAGTGTATAGGTATCTTTTGTCGCATTCGGATGCGTATTACCGCTAACACATTAAAATACCATTTTCTTGTTAAGGAGAGAACTAACCTGAAATATTTATTGTGAAAAATTCAATACGAATAAAGTATCGAAGGCCTGAATAATGGCATGGTCAATTGGAAAGAGGTATATCTTCTATCACCCTGATGGAAGTAGTGGATTAGAGTATTTGATTTACGGACTGAAACGAAGTGAATGTCATATGAGGGCTTGTATATTGAAGTGAGTTTTTTAGAAAGTAACATTAGGTAGATATTGAAGTTGCTGATTAGAGGCGGTCTCACAAATGATTTTCACGCAAAGGCGTAAAGAAAGAGTTACCTCTGCAGCTTATACAACTTTGCGCCTTTGCGTGTAAAAAGCTTTGTTTATGAGATAGCTTCTTTAATGTCTCTTAAAACCCCATGTAAAATAATGCTCCTGTAAACGAATGAAAATTATTCATGGCAACAGGTCATTATTATTTCCACATTTCCTGCACGAATTATGATACAGTGGTAAGTTGGAGGTTCTGCATACCATTTATCATTTTCTTCAAAAGTCCATATGGAATTTTAAAAGCTAAAAAAAAGTTGCAGCCGTATTTTCTTTTCTGAAGAAAAGTTTCAATGATGAGGCTTCCTGTCAACAGTCAACGATCAACCCAAACTTGGTGGCATAGTAGTTGTAATTTATATGGGTACAACAGCTTTTGCGGATTTTTATGTTACCTGTATGAAAATAGGGTGCAATTAATGTTTTGATAACCAGGATTTAATGTTATGGTTATAAAGCTGTATTTGTTTTGACGTAAATGGTTTGTGTATGAAGGCAGCTTTACTGTTATGTTTGGTTTTCATCTGTCAGTACACCCGGGGTTATCTGGACCCGGAACGGAACAGTGATGCGCCCAACGGCAATAATGTTTTTATAATCACGCTGGATGGTCTTCGCTGGCAGGAGGTGTTCAATGGTGCCGACTCTACGCTGCTCAACAATCCCCAATTTACCTCCAACATTGCGGCTTTAAAGCAACAATTCTGGCATGCCGATGTGCAGGAACGGCGTAAAAAACTGATGCCTTTTGTCTGGAATACGATTGCGGGGCAAGGACAACTGTTTGGCAACCGGGCCTATCACAACCAGGTAGATGTTTCCAATATTTACCGGCTCTCGTACCCGGGTTATAACGAAATACTAACGGGCAAACCCGATCTGAAAATCTTCTCCAACGACCGGAAAGTAAACCGGAATAAAACCTTGCTGGAATACCTGAACACCACACCGGCCTATGCCGGGAAAGTGGCCGCTTTTGCTTCGTGGAACTTGTTTTCCTATATATTAAATGAAAAGCGGAGCAACTTGTATATCAACTGCAGTGCGGATGAAGCCTCTAACCCTAAACAATGGTCGCAGGGAAAAGCCAAAACTGCCAAGGTAAGTCCCCGCTTTTATGACGAAGGCAAAAATACCCGCAACGACTGGCTCACCTTTGCCAAAGCCCAACAATATATTGTGCAGCACTTGCCGAAAGTAGTGTATGTGGGGCTGGGCGGAACGGATGAATATGCGCATCAGAAAAAGTACGGTCAATACCTGCAACAGGCGCACCAGGCCGATAACATGATAGCGGCCTTATGGCATTTGGTGCAGTCCATTCCATATTATAAATACAACACCACCTTTATTATTACCACCGATCATGGCAGGGGAAACAAGCAAAGCACCTGGCACAAGCATGGGTTTTTAACCAAAGGCTCATCGCAAACCTGGCTGGCCCTGCTGGGCCATGGAATTGCCGCGTTAGGCGAGCACCGGCAGGACGGGCAGTTATACCAGCGGCAGCTGGCCGGCACCATAGGTAGTTTGCTGGGGGTGCGGTCCTTCCGCAGCGAAGCCATTCCGGCCTCTTTTTATGCGGTGGCTGGCAGATGAATGATGGAGGAGTAATGAGTAGTAAGTAATAAGTGATAAGTGATAAGTGATAAGTGATGCATCCCCAACTCGTGAACTTGTGAACAAGCGAACCCGTGAACTTTAAACTTTATACCTTAAACACTTCCTCACGCACGGTTGGAGATGTCAATGACAAACGCCTGGTGCAGCAGGTCGTTCAATTGGGTAGGTTCCGGTGCCGTTTTAGCCGTATCGCCCATCTTCTTGAATTCCTCATGCTGGCTGCTTTGAATCTTCTGGTAAGCTTCGTGCCTGGCCTGGCGGTATTGCTCCAGCATTTCAAAGAAAACCGAAGGATACGCCATGTTTTTGATCACACCATATTTGCCTCCCTTGGCTCTTTGTAGAAATAGAATGATGTCTTCCAGGCTCAGCTGGTCTTCGTAAGCCGTCAGCATCAGCTCGCAGGCGGTTACGCTGATCTTGGTCTCGGTCAGCTTTTTGGCTTTGGTCAATACCAAAGAATTGCTGAATTCCTGCAAGATCATCACCAGCAGCTTGTGCATGGTTTTTTTGCCGTAGCTTTCCATCAAGCCGGGTATTCTTTCACTCAATGGGATGGACAGTAAAGCATCAAACTTTACTTCGTCGTGCTGCTGGTACTGCTGCATCACCAGGTTAGCTATAATTCCGTATTCCAATGTACTTAAGTTTTGACGGTAAATTCTTTTTTGCGTACCGGTATGAGGATTAGCCGTGCCACGATCTTTTATAAAATTCATTTGTTTGATCACTGTACAAAAATTTAAAAAGGTAAACGAATAGGATAGTGGCAGGCCGGCCATTAACTGGCTTTTGCATATTTACTGCCGATCCATTTCAGCCGCTGGTAAATGCTGCCTATTACCAGATCATCATTACCGGTGCCGGCATCAATGGGATACCATTGCTGGTCACTATCCATTACATAAAGTGTGTCGGAAGGACTTACACACAAGCCCCAGATGGTAAACGGAAAATGGTGCGGTGAGTGTTTTACCTGCAGCGCCGTATCAAAAAGCAGGTATTCATTTCCCACCCATTCTTTTACCATATCTATACACTGTTGTAACTGGTTTTTCATCTGTGTTATTTTGATAAGGTTATTCTGTAAGTTGACCTGGAAGATTTTAAAGCACCTTCCAGCATTTCTCCTGTTTCAGGATCCACCATTGTTTTGCCCGGCGGTATGCTCCTGAGTTTTTCTTCTATTTGTTTGCGTTGTTCTGTCAATAGTTTTATTTGTTCGTCTATATACCGCCAGGAGGGATCTTCTGAATAGTCATAGCTAACGCCGGCTTCGCACAACTCAATGCGGGCACCGGAGGTCGTTTTTATGGTACCATGATGCTTGATCAGTTCTTCCCGCATAATGTCGATAAAGCGTTCGTCCTTGCGCACCTGCTTTACAAACTCCTCCATCACCGCCAGGGCTTCGGCCACCTGCTCCACATTGCCTTCTTCCAGCACATTTTCCACCGACTGCTCGGCCAGGGTGGCTATCTGCCTTTTGCTTAAGCCTTCGCCTATTTGGGGCAGCGCCTTAGGCGGCTGCGTTACTAGTCTTGCCATTGATAATATTTCTGCGGTTAGAAATTAATTGCTGCAACATGGGGTTTCCATCCACATCGGTTTTGTGCAGGTGGTACAGTTCTACCAGTTCTTTCTGCGTGTTGCACTTTTCTACCCTAGCCAGCCATTCGTTGCTTACGTCCTCGCCCTGGTCGCACCAGGCCTTGATCAGTTCGCCGGTTTTTTCATTGGGTATAAAAGCGGTTTTGCCGGTAAACAAGCCAGTACGGTCTTTAGAGGCCGAAGCATGATGGCGCATGTCCAGCTCCAGGTTAATGGTGAGTTCGTATTCAAAACCTTCGCGGGTAATTTCGCGCAAACCCCCTTTTTCTATTTTGACCTTTCCATTGCCGTCCTTCACCATTTCATAATCCTGCTTGCGGCGTACGGTGGTAATAATATGGCAGGGGCTTTGCACAATGGCATCGATAAACGCCTGGTGACGGGGTGTTACTTTAGCCCAGTCCTGGTATTTGCCACCCAGGCTTTCCACGATCTCCAGACAGCCGCCCTTGCCGTCCCACTCGTGGGTAATGCTGTCGACAATGATCACTTCCATGCCGGCTTTTTCACACTCCTTAATGGCTTCAATATATTTTTCCGGTGTAAAAGGTGCAGAAATGGGCAGTACGTTATAATCACCCAGATGCGCATATAAGTCTGCACTGTAGTTTTCGCTGTCAATGATGGCTACCTTGTCCCAACTGCCGGCAATGCCTTTGGCAATCAGCAGGCCGGAATAGGTTTTGCCGCCGCCACTTACGGCCGACAGGCCCAAACGTATTTTTGCTTTTTGTCGTGTTGCTTTTCTTAATTTCATCAGTTGCTTTTTATAGGTTCAATTGGTGGTTCAAATGTTTTAGAGGACGGGTGCTTTTATGCAGCCTGGTCCATATGGTTGCTAAACAGGGTCACGCAATACCGCAGGGCGGCTTCCTGAACGTCGTCTATCAGTCCGGTCAGCTCCAGCACCGGCTTGATATCGGTTCCGTTCCACTTGATAAAGTCAATGTCCACTGCGTAGCGTTCATCCAGGTGGCTTAAAATGCTCACCGAAGGATTGAAGGAGGCCGAACCCTCTACCGCCAGATCACCAATATGCTCATTCACAATCCGCAGGTTGCGAACGATTTTGTGGTGCAGCGGGAACTGAAACCGGAACTCTTTTTTCACTTTTTTCATCGTAAACAGGGTTTTGTGAATGTGAATATTTTTGTTACATTTGTGAACAATAAAGTTACAAAATTTCACATTATCCACAATTTTTTCACAGTTTTATTCACAAATGCTTAACAAAATGAAAACGGCTTATAACATCAAGGAGATCAGGCAGTTATACAATATGACGCAGGAGGAATTTGCAGCTGCGCTGGGGATTACGCGTGAAATGGTGAATAAAATGGAAAAAGGCAAAAGGCCCGTCAGTAAAGCAACAGCCGCGCTTTTAAAGCAGTTTGAACAGGAGCGGAAAAGTGAAAATATTTCACAAGAGGTAGAGGTCATGGGTGTGGCCCATCCGAACCCCGAAAAAGCGGCTCTTCCTTACATCGAGCAGCGCCGGGAGCAAAAGCAGGAAAAAACGACTTTGGAGGTACCGCTGGTGGGCATCAAGGCGCAGGCGGGTTACCTGAAGGGCTACGAGCAAACAGATTATATCGATACGCTGGACAAGTATTCCTTGCCGCCGGGTGTCAACCCCACCGGCGCTATCTGGAGCTATTTTGAAGTGGACGGCGACAGCATGGAGCCTACTTTATACGCCGGGGACATGGTGCTGGCCAGCATGCTGCCGCACGAAGACTGGCACGACATCAAAGACTTGTGTGTGTACGTGATCCTGACACGGGAGCAACTGATGGTTAAACGCATTTACCGCAAAAGCGATAAAGAGTGGGTGTTGATCAGCGACAACGAAGAAAGCTATCCGCAGGTAAAAATAAAAGTAGCCAATGTGCTGCAGGTATGGGTATTCAGAAGACACATCCGCTCCCGCGTGGCGCCACCCAAAGAATTCAGGATCACGGCTTAAAGAGTTAAGGTTTAACGTTTAAGGTTCTCGAGTTCACATGTTCACGGGTTGGATCGCGAATTGCCTGGATTTGATAAGGATTTCGCAGATGGGAGAGATTATGGGTTTTTGAAAGAGTTGTTGTTTGTATAGCCTGGCTCAGAAATGTTTAAAAAGTCCATACGTTAATTCCATTGCTTAAAATACCTATGCAGCCTGGCCTCCCTCTCCACCGGGGAGGGAGCAGAGGGAGGGGCCATATGGGGTTTTAAAGAAGTTGGTTTGGGATGATGTTTTTAGGGCCACCAAGGCACAAAGACAATAAGAAACACCAAGAAAAAAGAGGCTGCAGGTGCCGGCCTATCCCGGCTCATAGCCGGGATGACAGGAGTGAGGGTTCTTTCTTTATTTTGATAGCTTTAGTTGCAGAACACTTCTTAAAAAACCATATGGACTTTTGAAGCAGTGCACGGCTGTCATCTGTCAACTATAGCTGAAAAACGTTCAAAAGTCCATACGTCCATTCCAAGGTTCAATAAGCGCCAACTGCCCAGGCACCTGCTTACAGCAAATGGTTTTTAATAAACAGGTCTACCGAATACTCCCCGCTGCCATGAATCAGGTAATAAATCAGCAGGATCAGCGTCAGGATGGATAAGATCAGTTCGCCGGCATTCAGGTCCGTCATGCCCATGTTAACCAGGAAAACAGCACCAATAAGGATGGGCAGTTGCAAAATCACCGCCAGCCGGGTAAAAAGGCCAATGGCTATAAATACACCGCCAATGAGGTGCGCAAAAGTAATGTAAGAAACCAGGAACACATTCCAGGTACTAAAGCCGCTTTGCTGCAGCAGGGTTTCCAGGTGTTGTGAATTGCTCATAAACGAAACGCCTTTCTGTACCAAAAGCAGGCCCAGTATCACCCGGAAAAGCAGGTGTATCAACGGGTGGGTGTCATCCCAGCGGTGCAGACGTTGTAACATATTCATAACCTTTGGTTTTAGGTTATACAATAACACAAAGTTACATACATAGTTCAGGGCAAAAAGGCTAAAAACCCAATATAGGCAGGGATTTCAAGCGGTTACATCCTCTGGTTGACAGGAAGATTACCACCTGGGCTTAAAGGCGCCAGGCAGCCATAGCCATAGTAGCCGGCATGGAAGGCAGCGGTCATGGCCGGGGCGGGGGGGGGCAGCATGGGGCAAGTACACAATTTTACCTATCTCTATTTCTTTAAAACCCCATATTGGAGCCGATATTCCATTTCTGCTTAATTTTAGCGCCATTATTATACTCGCTTATGCCCTCAAATGCAAATAGACAGTTTTTAGATTTTGAAAGACCCATCAAAGACCTGGTTGATGAAATTGAAAAACTGAAGCATACCGCTGAACAGAAAAAGATCGATTATTCCACCACCATAGCCCAACTGGAGCAAAGTATTTTGGATAAACGAAAAGAAGTTACCAAAAACCTCACCAGCTGGCAACGGGTGCAGTTGAGCCGTCATCCCGACCGGCCCTACACCATGAAGTACATTGAAAAAATGACCACCAGCTTTGTGGAGCTCTTTGGCGACCGGAATGTAAAGGACGATAAGGCCATGGTAGGTGGCTTTTGTATGCTGGAAGGAGAAACAGTGATGGTGATTGGCCAGCAAAAAGGCATCAACACCAAAATGCGCCAGCACCGCAACTTTGGGATGGCCAACCCTGAAGGCTACCGCAAAGCCCTGCGCCTGATGCGCCTGGCCGAAAAATTCAACAAGCCCATCATTACTTTGATCGATACACCGGGGGCTTACCCGGGCCTGGAAGCCGAGGAGCGGGGCCAGGGTGAAGCTATTGCCCGCAATATTTATGAAATGATCCGCCTCAAGGTGCCGGTGATTTGCGTGATTATTGGCGAAGGTGCTTCGGGTGGTGCGTTGGGTATTGGCGTGGGCGACCGCGTGTTTATGATGGAAAATACCTGGTACACCGTGATTTCGCCGGAAAGCTGCAGCTCCATTTTGTGGCGCAGCTGGGAAAAGAAAGAAGTGGCCGCCGATCAGTTGCGCCTGACCGCCGAGCACATGAAGAGCTTTGGATTGATTGACGGCATTATTCCGGAACCCGTAGGCGGTGCCCACTGGGACTATAGCGAGGCCGCCCAGATTTTAAAAGACTACCTGGTGCCGGTCATAAAAGAATTAAAAGCCATACCGGAGCAGGAGCGCATCAACAACCGCATTACCAAGTTTGGCCGTATGGGCTTTTGGGACGAAGTGGAAGTGCCGGCATTAAGGGAAGAACAAAACAACACGCAAGCCCGCAGCGGTGATGCGGTCTAGCACCGACAGCGCCGCACCGGGTGCATTGATAACATTATTCAGCAAGAAGTTTATTAAAACATGATACGAGATCTTTTAAGAGGTACGGGGGTGGCTTTGGTTACACCCTTCAAGCAGGATATGTCGGTAGATTATGACGCACTGCAAAGGCACATCAACTTTGTGATTGAGGGAGGCGTGCAGTACGTGGTGTCGCTGGGTACCACCGGTGAAACCGCTACCTTGAGCAAAGAAGAAAAACGGGAGGTGTTTGAGGCTACCCATGCGGCGGTAGCCGGCAGGGTGCCGGTTGTGGTAGGCATTGGCGGCAACAATACGCAGGAAGTGCTAAAAGATCTCCAGTCTTATCCATTGGACAAGGCAGTAGCGGTTTTGTCGGCCAGCCCTTATTACAACAAGCCTTCGCAGGAGGGTATTTTTCAGCACTACAAGGCTATGGCACAGGCTACGGACAAGCCGATTATTTTGTACAACGTGCCCGGCCGCACCGCCAGCAACATCACGGCCGAAACCACCTTGCGCCTGGCCCACGAATTTAAAAATATTGCAGGCACCAAAGAAGCCAGTGGCAACATGGTGCAATGCATGCACATTTTAAAAGACAAGCCGCAGGATTTTTTTGTAACCAGTGGCGACGATCACCTGGCCATGCCGCTCATAGCCTGTGGTATGGATGGCGTGATCAGTGTGGCAGCCAACAGTTTTCCAAAAGATTTTACGGTTATGGTCAATGCCGCTCTGGCCGGTGATCTGGCACAAGCCAAAACCCATCACTACAAACTGCTCAAAGGTTTTGATTTGCTGTTTGTCGAAAACAACCCGGCCGGTGTAAAAGCTTTTTTAAGCGAAATGGGTATTATAGAAAACTACCTGCGCCTGCCCCTGGTGCCCTTAAGCCAGCCCTGGATGGAGCAGGTAAAGCAATACCTCCCCACTCTTCGGTAAGGGCCGCTGCGGTTTTGTTTCAAAACATCGTATGGTACAGTAATGGCAATCGCAGCCGGAACTGTACCATTTTTTTTATACAAAAGACTTCTGCTCAACGGTTTTTCAATACTCCATAGGCTGTAGCGCTATTCGCTGGCCTTTTCAACATTTTCCTTTAACGAAAGCCCTTCCACTTTATGGGTTTTTGAATAAGTTTCGATACCGGTCTGGCTGCAACGGGCTTCAAGAAGCAGCTGCTAAAGGTGGCATTTCAATTGATGATACAAGGTTGCCAATGATACCATAACGTTTTGCCGTCTGCTCTTAAGAATGGGCGGCACATTGATCCTGCTATGCCAAAAAGAAGTACCGTCAGTCGAAACGTACGGGTTTTAGATACCGCTTTTTATATGCCCCAGCTGCACCGGCACCGGCGTATATGGCTGTAC
>JAEWAC010000358.1 GCA_023391895.1 Bacteroidota bacterium | reverse complement strand
GTACAGGCCGGTATGCGAAAATGAAATAAAGAGGTGCGCCAGGCGAATGTCTTTTTGCGACCGCTCAAAGGCTTTGGCCGTCAGGCGGTCCACACTTTCTTCGTCTTTTAAAAAAGAAGGCAGCATTTGCTCCCGCAGGCTTTGCAGGTCGGCCACCACGTGGGGCAACGTATCGTAGCCCCGGGCTTTGGCTTCTTTAATTTTCAGGCGGGAGGCAATGTACAAATCCAGGTACTGGCGCAGGGCTTTGGTGTCTTTGCCGGCGGTATTATTTTTTTGATAGGCCGTTACAAATTCCTGTACCGTAACCGAGTCGCCGGCATAGGTAAACAGGGTTTGGGCAGAAGCGGCCCCTGCCATCAGCGTCAGGCAGCAGCCAGCCAGGATGTATTTGAACATAGTTAATGGAACGGTAGTCAGTTATGGGTTTTTGAACTTATTTGGCTTTTTGCTGGTATTGCAAAATTTCGTCTACCTGGTTTTCCGATACTTTTTTGGCAATAATGCGCTTGTCTTTATCCAGCAGGTACAAAGTAGGAAAACTTTGCACATCGTACAACTGCGAGTAGGAGGGCACACCAGATCCGGTGCGGGCCTTGTCGGCTTCCTTGGAGTAGTATACGTGCGTCCATTCCGATAGCTTATGGTCTTTGATAAAAGAAAGCCAGGCATCCTTAGTGCCTTCGGTTTCTTTGGCCATGGCAAACACTTTTAAGCCCATCCCCTTCCATTTGGCTTTATACATACTATCCAGTTTGGGCAGCACTTCCTTACAATGGCTGCAGGTAGGATCCCAGATGGCTACCAGCACATAAGGGGCGGCCACTTCGTAGAGCGATGTTTTTTTACCCGCCGGGTTAGGCAGTTCTATGTCCGAGGCCGGGTTGCCCATAATGTTGGCCATCAGGCTGTAGGCCCGGTCGGTAATGATTTTTTTGCCCTGCTCGGTCAGCCAGGGATAGCTTTTATTGGCAAAATATTTTTCAAACAGGTTTACAAACACCGCGTCTTCCCACATGTACTTTTGATTAAGGTAGCGGTTGACAAAATGCAGCAGCAAAAACTTTTGCATTTCGGCATTGATGGAGGCATAACCCAGCATCCAGTCTATTTCCTTGTTGACCGAATCAGCCGAGGGGTACACCAGCTGGTCAAAGTACCGCTCCAACTTAGGCTCAAAGAAAGGCGTGCGGGCCAGGCGTTCGTCGTAAAAGTTCACGTCGTCCCAAAAGTGGGCTTTGTAATATTTATAGGCAAAAAGCGAATCTTTCTGTGCGTCCGGGTGATTTTGCGGCACTTCGGGCTCACGCATGGCTTTCAGCAACGTCGCCAAAATGCCATCCGGCTCTTTGGTGATCAGGTCGATGCGATAGCTTTTGATCTTGGCATTCAGCGCTTCCATTTCCCGGGTGAGCTTAACGGAATCCTGCTTATTGGCTTGCCGCTGGCGGGCCAGGGCATCCATCTGCCGGCCGTGCTGCATCATAAAATCCTGGTAGGCTACAAAAGCGGTGTTCTCCGGTGAGTTTTGAAAAGAAAGTTTTGTCATTTGTGCCGTGTCGGCCACCACGCTGAACTTTTGATTCTTGTCCACCAGTATTTCAAAATGGCGGCTGCGGTCGGGGTAACCAATGAGGTAAATGCCACCACCTAATTTTTTAGATCCTTTAAAAACGCCTTCGCTCTTTTCGTTCAGCTTAACCGAGTCAATAATCGGCAGCTGCTTGCCGTAATAATGGCCCAGGTAAACATATTGGTTTTTAAAGGGCTTAAAGGTGAGTTTGATTTCGTAACCATCCTGTGCGGTGGCCGAAATGCCCAGGGCAAGGAGTAAAATGGCGGCGTAATACTTCATACGTAAAGCTATGAGGGGTAAAAATAATGTAAACGGCGTTAAAGAGTTGTAAAACAAACCGCTTACCTAACCGTTACCCTTAGGTAAAGCACTTACTTTTGCGGCGTGAGAAAAAACAAAAATATCGTAGTAGAAAACCTCCTGATTGATGATTATGCAGCCGAAGGCAAATCGCTGGCACGACAGGAAGGCAAAGTGATTTTTGTGGAGCACGTAGTACCCGGCGATGTGGTGGATGTGCGCCTGACCAAAAGTAAAAAAGACTGGGCCGAAGGCTTCCCATTGAAATATCGGTCTTACTCGGCCGACCGGGTGCAGCCGTTTTGCCAGCATTTTGGCGTATGCGGCGGCTGCCAGTGGCAAATGCTGCCGTACGAAAAACAACTGCAGTACAAGCAACAGCAGGTATATGACAATTTGAAAAGAATTGGCAAGGTGGCCCTGCCCGAAATGCAGCCCATTGTAGGCGGTGCCGAAACCCGTTTTTACCGCAACAAGCTGGAGTATACCTTCAGCACCAAGGAATACGTGCCCAAAGAGGCGTTTGATAAAGACAATCCCGTGGAGCGCAGTGTGCTGGGCTTTCACGCCAAGGGCTTTTTTGACAAGGTGGTGAACATTGAAAAATGCTGGCTGCAGCCGGAGCCCACCAACGACATCCGCAACGCCATCCGGGAGTACGCCTGGCAAAACGGCCTGTCGTTTTACGACATCCGCCAGCATATGGGTTTTTTAAGAACCATGCAGGTGCGCATTTGCCGTACCGGCGAGGTAATGGTGAACATCGTGTTTGGCGAAGACAATTTCAAGAAAATAAAAAAGGTGCTGGACTTTGTGGCCAGCCGCTTTCCGCAGATCACCACTCTGCTGTATACCATCAACCTTAAAAAGAACGACTCCCTGCACGATCTGGAACCCATCGTTTACCTGGGTAAGGGCTATGTGATAGAAAAGCTGGAAGATTTCCAGTTCAAGATCGGGCCCAAGTCTTTTTTCCAGACCAATACGGGCCAGGCCGAGCGGCTGTACCAGATCACCCGCGAGTTGGCCGAGCTGGATGGTACGCAAGTTTTATATGATTTATATTGTGGTACAGGCAGTATTGGCATTTTCTGCAGCAAAGGCGCCCGCAAAATTGTAGGGGTGGAGGCCATTGAGGCCGCCGTGCACGATGCCCGCCAAAACGCTGCCCTCAACCATATAGAGGATGCCGAATTTATCAGTGGCGACGTGATTGAGGTGTGTAACGATGCATTTTTTGCACAACATGGCCGGCCGGATGTCATTATTACCGACCCGCCGCGGGCCGGCATGCACGAAAAGCTGGTAAAAAAGATTTTGGAAATAGGGGCTCCCCTGGTGGTGTACGTCAGCTGCAACCCGGCTACGCAGGCCCGCGACCTGGCGCTGCTGGACGAAAAATACGCCGTCACCAGGGTGCAGCCGGTGGATATGTTTCCGCATACGCACCATATAGAAAACATTGTACAGTTGAAACTAAAAACAGGAATACCGAATGAGTGATTTCAGATATACCAGACCCGATAGCTTTCCCCCCATTGTCAAAAACCTTATCATTATCAATGCCCTGGTTTTTTTGGCGCAGGTGGTTTTGACCAACGTCAATTTTACCGAATGGATTCAGCTGTACCCCATCATGCCGGAGCAACTGCACGACATACTGGTACAATCCAAACACCCGCTGTATCGCAATGGGCAAAGGTTTGAGCCCTACCAGATTGCCACCCACATGTTTGCGCATTCGCCTACCATGATTTTTCATATTCTTTTCAACATGTTTGCCTTATGGATGTTTGGAAGAATACTGGAAAACGTATGGGGCCCCAAACGGTTTTTATTGTTTTACATCGCGTGTGGCGTGGGGGCGGCCCTGGCGCACCTGGCCATACAGTATTTCCGGTGCGAGCAATTATTGCAGGCCATCCTCACCGACAGCCCGGAAGTAGGCAACCTGCTCGGGGCGGTAGCGCCGGCGGTGGGCGCTTCGGGTGCCGTTATGGGTATTTTTGCCGCTTTTGCCTACCTGTTTCCCAATACCGAATTGTATATCATGTTCATACCGGTACCGGTCAAAGCCAAGTGGGCGGTATTGGGTCTGGCCGCCATTGACCTGTTTGGGGGTGTGGCCAATTTCAGCGGCGATAATGTGGCTCACTTTGCCCATTTAGGCGGCGCGCTGACGGGTTTTATCCTGGTGTTAATTTGGAATAAAACTAGTCGTAAACGTTTTTATTAGTACAAGCAAGTTGTAACTTTATAACAACACCATGAGTTATTATCAACAACAAAACAGAAGCAGGCTAACCATCGGTCAGGACGGTAATGCACTTACATTGCTGATAGCCATTAACCTGATTGTTTTTGTATTGTTAGCATTTATAAAAGTCCTTTACTTTTTTTCCAATGGCGCTGCCGGGCTGGAGCTGTACCATTCCGAGGTGCTGTCGTGGGTGGCGCTGCCGGCGCAACTGGACGTATTGCTGGTGCGGCCATGGACGCTGATCACGCACATGTTTGTGCACGACAGTGTATGGCATATCATTGCCAACATGCTGTGGCTATGGGCTTTTGGATATATTCTGCAGGACCTGGCCGGCAACCGCAAGCTGGTGCCCATCTTTTTGTACGGCGCCTTTGCCGGTGCCCTGGCTTTTCTGCTGGCCTATAATGCCCTGCCGGGTTTAAGGGCCGAGATCGTGGGTGCCAAGGCCATCGGGGCTTCGGCCGGCGTTATGGCCATTGCTATTGCCACTACTGCCCTGTCGCCGGGCTACCGCATTTTTCCCATGATCAACGGCGGTATTCCCCTGTGGGTCATCACCATGATCTTTGTGATTATTGACCTGGCTACCATTCCCTACAACAACCCCGGCGGGCACATTGCCCACCTGGCGGGTGCCGGTATGGGTATGTTGTTCGTGGTACTGATGCGCCGCGGTCACGACTGGTCCGGCTGGATGAATAACTTTTTTGACTGGACCACCAACCTGTTCAACCCGGACCGGCCGCGGAAAGGAAAATCGGTCAAAACCACCTTGTACTACAAAAGCAACGTTCAGCCTTTCAAAAAATCTACCCATATCACCCAGCAAAAAGTGGATGAGATCCTCGAAAAGATCCATCAGCGGGGTTATCAATCTTTATCCGAAGACGAAAAAGAGATATTAAAGCAGGCAAGTAAAGAAGAGTTGTAAATTGCACAAATGGCAGGCAAGTACAAGCTGTTTGTGATCCGTTTATTTATTGTCTTGAATGTTCTGTTGGCCATTGTTTTTTTACTGGCCTGCTGGGCACCTTATCTGGACCCTTCCCGGTGGTGGTTTCTTTCCTTACTGGGCCTGGGCTTTGGTATTTTCTTTATCCTGCTGGTGCTCTTTATTTTCTTTTGGGCCGTGGTAAAACCCCGCTTTATCCTGCTTTCGCTCATTCCCCTGCTTATCGGCTGGAAAAGCGTCAGCGTGTTTTTTGCGGTGCACAACCCCGATTCGTTCAATTACGCCAAGTCGGACAACACCATCCGCGTAATGACCTGGAACGTAGCCCGCTTTATGGAGCTGAAGCGCAACAACAATCCCAAAAGCCAGATCCGGCTGAAGATGCTGGACCTCATTGAGCAGCAAAATGCCGATGTGCTGTGCCTGCAGGAGTTTTACCACTCCACCGACTCCTCTTATTACGACAACATCAGCGTGATGAAGGAAATGGGCTATCCCTACTTTGTGTACTCCTGGGACGGCGACGGCCACAAACAATGGTTTGGACAGGCCATCTTTTCCCGCTTTCCCATTGTCGATAGCGGTAAAATACAGTACCCCCGGCCGGGGCAGCCAGAATCACTGATCCAGGCCGATGTGCTTTTTAAAGGCGATACCATCCGGTTTTATACCACCCACCTGCAATCGGTGCAGTTTAAAAAGCAGGATTACCGCAGCATTGAGGAAATCAAAAAGCGCGACAGTGTGCTGGAAAACTCCCGCAGCATTTTTGCCAAGCTCAAGCTGGGCTTTGTGCACCGCAGCCGGCAGGCCGATATTGTAAAGGAAATTGCCTCGCTGAGTCCGCATCCGTTTATTATTACCGGCGATTTCAACGATGTGCCCAACTCTTATACCTATTTTACCATCCGCAACGACCTGCAGGATGCGTTTTTGAAAAAAGGCTTTGGCATCGGCCGCTCTTATTCCGCCATCTCGCCCACCCTGCGAATCGACTACATCCTGGCCACCAAAGATTTTAAAGTGCTGCAGTTTAACCGGCTGGTTAAAAATTATTCCGACCACTATATGCTGCTCGCCGATGTGCAACTGGCAAAGTAAAAAGCGCTTATCTTTGGCCGTATGATCGTAAACAATCAACTTATTTGCTGTTGCTGCTAAGCATTCCCCGTAATACCTCAATTATTTACGATTAAAATTTCAATGGCAATATTTTATGAGTGGTTTAAAAGTTTATAATTCCTATACCAGGCAGAAAGAAGAGTTTGTATCCATCACACCGGGGCACGTAGGCATGTATGTGTGCGGGCCTACCGTTAGCGGCGAAAGTCACCTGGGCCATGCCCGTCCGTATATTACGTTCGATATTATTTTTCGCTACCTGATGCACCTGGGCTACAAGGTGCGCTATGTACGCAACATAACCGATGCCGGCCATTTTGAGGAAGAAGGCCGCGAAGCAGAAGACAAGATCTCCAAAAAAGCCGTGCTGGAAAAACTGGAGCCCATGGAGCTGGTGCAGAAATACACCAACCTGTTTCACTGGGCCATGCAGCAGTTCAACAACCTGCCGCCTTCCATTGAACCTACGGCTACGGGGCATATTGTGGAGCAGATCGATATGATCCAGGAAATCATCCAGGCGGGTTATGCCTACGAGGTAAATGGCAGCGTGTACTTTGATGTAAAAAAATATGCGGCTTCGCACGACTATGGCAAACTAAGCGGCCGCGTGATCGATGAGCTGCTGACCACCACCCGCGAGCTGGAAGGCCAGGGCGAAAAACGCGACAAAGCCGACTTTGCCCTCTGGAAGGCCGCCCCGCCGGAGCACATCATGCGCTGGACCAGCCCCTGGGGCGAGGGTTTTCCGGGCTGGCACATTGAGTGCTCTGCCATGAGCACCAAGTACCTGGGCAAGCAGTTCGACATTCACGGTGGAGGCATGGACCTGCAGTTCCCGCACCACGAAAGCGAAATAGCCCAAAGCACCATCTGCAACCACCAAATGCCGGCCCGCTACTGGCTGCACAACAACATGATTACCATCAATGGTAAAAAGATGGGCAAGAGCTACAACAACGTGATCAAGCTCACCGAGTTGTTCAGCGGCGACCACCCGATCCTGGAGAAAGCTTATTCCCCCATGACGGTGCGTTTCTTTATCCTGCAAACCCACTACCGGGGCACACTGAACTTCAGCAACGAGGCGCTGCAGGCGGCCGAAAAAGGCTTGCGCCGCCTGATGGAAGCCTATGAGTGGCTGAAAGAGCTACCGATGGAGTACGAAGCCGTAAACGGCGAAAGCCTGGAGCTGGCCGAACCTGCGGTGATGACCAATGGCAACCAGGAGCCCGTAACTGGTAATGAGCTGGATGTAAAAGTGCATGGGCTTTTGAAAGAGTTGGAGGAATTCATGAACGATGATTTCAACACCGCCAAGGTTCTGGCCAATCTGTTTGAGCTGGTGCCGGTGATCAACTCCCTGAAAGACAAAACCATCGCCCTGGAGGCGCTGCCTGCCAGCACCCTGCAATTAATGCAAAGCACCCTGAAACTGTATGTTGAAGACATTTTGGGACTGCAGCCGGAAACCACCGGCGAAGCCAGCAAGCTCAAAGGTCTGATGGACGTACTGATCAGCATCCGCAAAGAAGCCCGCGCCAAAAAAGACTGGGCCACGTCTGACAAAATACGCAACGAGCTGGCTACCATCGGCATTTTGCTCAAAGACGAAAAAGACGGTAACATGAGCTGGACGCTGAAATAGTCTATAGTTTATAGTTTTTAGTCTTTAGTTCTTTAGGCGCATTCCACTGCAACTATAAACTAAAAACTATAAACTTCTCTCTGCTCGCAGCATTTCTCTTTTGCCCGGTGGTCCGGGCAATTTTTTTACCCCAAAACCAGCCGCTGCCAGGGCCCGCCGCACATCGCCTTTGGCGCAATAAGTTACCAAAATACCGCCGGGCTGCAGCAGTTCGTATAGCTTTTTAAACACCTCTACTGTCCACAATTCGGGTTGGGCGGCCGGTGCAAAGGCATCGTAATATACCAGGTGAAAAAGCTGGGCGGGTGTAAACTCATGGAGGCTGGTGGCAACTTTATGCAGGGTAAAAAAGTGGGTAAGCGCAACGTCCCTCTGCCAGCGGCTGGTGTGGAGTTGCTGAAAGAGAGCGGGATCTATACCCAGTACATCCGGATAATTCAGGGCGGTGGTTTCTTCCGCGGCCAGCGGGTATAGTTCCACGGCTGTGTAATGTATGGGTATTTGAAGCTTTTCGGCTTCCAATAAAGTCAGCAGGGCATTGAGGCCGGTGCCAAAACCCATCTCAAAAAGGTAGATGGGTTTTTGAAAAGGTTGCCGCAGCCCGTAGTGCAGGCCCGCCTGTATAAATACGTGCACCGACTCCCGCACCGCGCCGCGCCGGGAGTGATAGGTTACCTGCAGCTCCGGAATGGCTATCGTGGCCGAACCGTCTGCAGTGGTCAGGAGGGTCCTTTTACTTTCTTTCATTCCGGTATTGAAACTATTATTTATTATTGATGTATGGATGTCATCAGCCACCTCAGCAAGGATAAAAAATTAAAAAAGATCATGGACGGTCACGACCTTCCGCTGCTGCATTTTCACCGCAACATTGCCTTGCGCCTGTGTGCCTCCATCATGAGCCAGCAGTTATCTACCAAGGTGGCCGAAGTGATTTTCAAGCGCTTTCTGCAATTGTACGGCGGCCAGGAGCCTACGCCCCGCCAAATTGCCGATACGCCGCTCGAGGTGCTGCGGGGTATTGGCCTCTCCAATGCCAAGGCTGCTTATGTGCACAACGTGGCCGCCTTTGCGCTGGAGCACCAACTGACCGATGAAAAGCTGCAGCAGCTAAGCAACGAAGAAATTATACAGCT
Source organism: Bacteroidota bacterium (assembly GCA_023391895.1). GTDB lineage: Bacteria > Bacteroidota > Bacteroidia > Chitinophagales > Chitinophagaceae > Flavisolibacter. Next base: position 16,952 of record JAEWAC010000358.1, on the reverse strand, counting down.
GCTGACACAGATCAAAGGTGTGGGCCAGTGGACGGTAGAAATGCTGCTGATGTTTACCCTAGGCCGCGAAGATGTGTTTGCCGTGGACGACTACGGTATACAGGTGGCCATGAAAAAACTGTACAACCTGGACGACAGCCATAAAAAAGCCTTCAAAGAAAAAATGCTGCAGCTGTCGCAAAAGTGGAAGCCCTACCGCACCTACGCCTGCCTGTACCTATGGCAGTGGAAAGATACACCGAAAGAGAAGTGATTGGGGCCACGGTAGATGTTCGACAGACGACAGTCCACAGCCGGGAGAACATCGAGAATGGTCAATCGTGAATCGTCAATGCTTTAGGTTGCCATTTCTTTAAAAACCCATGCATTATATTAAAAGAACATCTGTAGCTGCGGTACCGCAGCGGCGCCAAAATTAGGATGTGGAAGTGGACTACATAAAGATGCAATCTTTTATCTTCGCACCGCCAATCTTATAACTATGCTACCTAAATACAAAAGAATTTTACTGAAGTTATCCGGAGAGTCGTTAATGGGCGATAAAACCTATGGTATGGACTCAGATGTAATTGCGCAATATGCACAGGACATCAAATCCATTACCGAACTGGGCGTACAGGTAGCGATAGTCATCGGCGGCGGTAACATTTACCGGGGTATGAACGAAGCCGAAACCGGCATTGAGAGGGCTCACGGCGATTATATGGGCATGCTGGCCACTGTCATCAACGGTATGGCGCTGCAGGCCGGCCTGGAAAAAATTGGTGTGTACACCCGTTTGCAAAGCGCCATTAAAATGGAGCAGATCGCCGAGCCTTACATTCGCCGCCGTGCCATCCGCCACCTCGAAAAAGGCCGCGTAGTGATTTTTGGTGCGGGCACCGGTAATCCTTATTTCACGACCGATACCGCCGGTTCGTTGCGGGCTATTGAGATCAAGGCCGATGTAATTATGAAAGGTACCCGTGTAGATGGCATTTACACCGCCGACCCCGAAAAAGATCCTAATGCTACCAAGTATGGTGTCATTACTTACCAGGAATGCATTACCAACAACCTGAAGGTGATGGACATGACCGCTTTTACACTTTGCATGGAAAATGAGCTGCCCATTGTGGTGTTCGACATGAACGCGCCGGGCAACCTGCACCGCGTGGTCACCGGCGAAAAAGTAGGCACACTGGTAACTGCCTGAATTGAAGGCTAAACCCCTGGTGCTATTGGATTTCCAAAAAAATTGCTAGCTTGTTTCCAAAATTAAGGGAGCCGACTGCATGTACACTGCTGCTATTAACTTGAGTATCACCGATGTTGTGGTTTTGAATGGGATGGCGATTGTATTGGGTATCGTCATTCATTTTGTGTTGTCCAGCAAGCGCAAGCTGCAGAAAATGATCCGGGAAAGTGAAGCCCAGGTTTCGCTTTCGGGCAAGGCCAATAGTTATCCTGCCTTGGAAGAAGACGACCGGCTGCGGCCGGCCCCCGCCAAAAAAGAAAGCAGCGCGGCGGCAGACGAAGACCTTTTTTCTTTCAAACAAAAAAGCCCGTCCTATAAAGGGTCTGCACCCGCCGCCGATGAGGACGAACCCGATATGCTGTACTCCTTGAAAGGCAGCATCAGGCAGCAGCAACGGTCGCTGGACCAGCTTTTGGGGCAGGCCGATAAATGGACCGAACCGGCGCAGCCCGGCGCCAGCCGCGAAGAAGTGCAGGCACTACAGCGACAGCTGGATGAAAAAGAAACAGAACTGCAAAAGGTACGGCAGCAGTTGTCTACCTCGCAAAAAATGGTAGCCCGCATCAATGAGGTGTATAAAGAGTTTGATGCCCTGCAGGATAAAATTGCCTCTCTGGAAAAGCAGGCCAAAGGCGCCAACGAGCTGGCCATTGAGCTGGACGATATGCGGCAGGCGTACAACCAGGTAAAAAAAGAACTGAACCGCAAGCAGGAAAAACTGCAGGAAGCGGTGGAAGAAAACCAACGGCTGTACCGGGCCCTGAACCTCACAGAAGACAAGCTGTCTGAAGCCAACCTGCAACGCCAGCAACTGATCAAAAAAATACAGTTTTTAGAAAATCTCGATAGCGAGTTTCAGCAGGTTAGCGAAGCCAATAAAAAGCTGCAGAACGAGCTGCGTCGCATTGGCGAGTTGGAAAGCATGCTCAGCATGGTATCCGATGAAAGAGACATTTTACTGAAACGCCGCCTGTCCTGATATTTCCTGCCCACTTACCGCTAGTGGTTAAATCTTTAAAGCTGACGGTAATATATCTCGCAATAGGCGTTGCGAATTCCGTTTTTACAATTATGACCAAACTAATCTGTACAACTATTCTTTTGTTGAGCATTGTTTCTTGTGATCAGGTAAAGCACGATAAAGACAAAGAACGGGTAGAAGCTGTATGTGACCAGTTTATGCAAATCTTCAGTGATGGCGATGTTTCAACAGCAATACGATTGCTAAAGCAAAACTTAGTAATGGCTTCTTCTGCTTTAGATACACTTGAAGGAAAAATTACAGGTCATATTGAAAATATATTTCCAATCTATGGTAAAATTCAATCGTATGAGTTCATTCATAAAAGGAAAGTGAAAGATTTTATTGCAAAGCATTTTTACATTTTAAAGTTTGATAAATACTACCTGAAATTTAGTTTTACCCTGTACAATAGTGGTAAAGGCTGGACTATAACCGCATTTGATTATGATGAAGATCTAATTGAGGTACTGTACTAATAAATAGTTTTCCCGGCTTCATACTGCAGAAAACCTTCCCATTTTTCCGCAAAACAGCTTTGCAGTACCTTGCAGTATGACAACCACAATTGCCGATCTGCGCCAGGAATATTCCTCCCAGGTTTTGCTGGAAGAAAACGTTGCGCCTGATCCTATCAGCCAGTTTCAGATATGGTGGCAACAGGTAATAGAAAGCGAAATTACCGAACCCAATGCCATGACGCTGGCCACGGCCTCGGCCGATGGCGTGCCTTCTGCCCGCATTGTACTGCTGAAAGGCTTTGATAAGGAAGGCTTTGTTTTTTACACCAATTACAAAAGCTACAAGGCCATGCAAATAGCCGAAAACCCCAAGGCCTGCCTGGTGTTTCACTGGAAGGAGCTGGAGCGGCAGGTGCGTATTATAGGCCTGGTAAAACCCGTAGCCCAGGCGGAAAGCGATGCGTATTTTCAGTCAAGGCCCGAAGGCAGCCGCATTGGTGCCGGGGCTTCGCCGCAAAGCAAGGTCATTGAAAGCCGCGCCTGGATGGACCGACGCTACCAGGAACTGGTACAGCAAATGACCGGCACGCATATTGAGCGTCCGCCGCACTGGGGTGGTTATGCAGTAAAGCCGGTGGTGATGGAATTTTGGCAGGGAAGGCCCAGCCGGTTGCACGATCGCATACAGTACACGCTGCAGGACGATGGCCGCTGGAAGATAGAAAGGCTGGCACCGTAAAAGAGAGTAATAAGTAGTAAGTAATAAGTGATAAGTTGGTAAGCGTTTTTTACTTACTACTTACAACTTATCACTTACAATTTTTCTTATCCTTCTTTCTTCTCGGTTTTGGGGGCTGCAGGTTTAGTGGTTCTAGCAGGTCTGCTTTTACCGAAAGAACCTTTAAAGATCTTACCTTTTTTCGTTTTTTTATCTCCTCTACCCATGGTTATTGTTTTTTTTAGTGTGGCGCAAAGTTCAGGAAAAAACATTAAAAAAAGCCCTGCGCGGGCAGAGCTTTTTATTCAGTTGATATAGTTGATTATATCTTGCCAGCTAATTCCTTACCGGCTTTGAAGCGAGCAACTTTTCTTGCTTTGATTTTGATCACTTCACCAGTTTGAGGGTTACGGCCATTACGGGCAGCACGCTTAGAGACGGAAAAAGTACCAAAACCTACCAGGGTAACTTTGTCACCTTTCTTTAAAGTTTTAGTTACTGCGTCTACAAAAGAATCTAAAGCAGTGTTAGCTTGAGTTTTCGTGATACCGGCTTCATCAGCGATGTGGGCAATCAATTCAGCTTTGTTCATAGTGAATTTTTTAAAAAATTGAGTGGGACAAATTTATAAGGTTTTTGTTAGGAACAAAATATTTTACACCAATTTTTTGCATTTAATCAATTAGCTGAAATGCAAGCCGGGCAAGGGTTTTAAGAGATAGTGTAAAATACTTACCTATAGAACTTAAAGTTAAAACGGCTGAAAGCCTTGCTGGCAAAGGATTTCAGCCGTGTGCCAGTGAGATGCAGGCGGGATGCGGGTTTCAGAGGAATATAATACTTAAACCTTAGAAAACACCATACCACCAAATAGTTGTACACATCTATTTCACAATCTGCATCAGCGTGCGAAATGCAATAAAACGATCGCCCCACTTGTCTACAGACTGCTGGCGAAAATCATCCGCATATTCATCTATATAACGCTGGTAATCTTCCATACTGTTGGCGTGGTATTGTATGGCATAGGTAGGGCCCTCCGTATCGTCTACCTCCAGCAGCTTGATCACGTGGTACTGGGTAAAGCAGTCGGTGGCAATAATAGCAGGGGCGTGCTCTTCCAGCATCCACTGCAGCCACTGGGCCGCAATGGCGGCATCCACTTTTATGGTAACATTATAAATGAGCATGTCATTGGTTTAAAGATTCAATGTCAATGTCCAGGTAAACCGGGCAGTGATCGCTGTGCTTTACATCGGGGTAAATTTCGGCATCTTTCAAAAAAGGACGCAGCGGTTCCGTTACACTAATATAATCAATACGCCAGCCTTTGTTGGCCGCCCGAACCGAGGGGAAACGCTGGCTCCACCAGCTATAGCGATGCGGCTCCGGGTGAAACTCCCGGAACGTATCGATCCAGTTGTTGCTGTAAAGTTTGGTCATCCAGGCCCTTTCTTCCGGCAAAAAGCCACTGGTGGTTTTGTTGCGTACGGGATCGTGAATATCTATTGCGTTGTGGGCAATGTTGTAGTCGCCGCACAGCACCAGGTTCGGGTAGGTTTTTCTTAGATCTTCAAGGTAGGTATAAAACTCGTCCAGCCACACGTATTTAAAGCTTTGCCGCTCCTGGCCCGAGGTGCCGGATGGAAAGTAGGCGTTGATCAGTCGCACCTTGCCAAAATCCAGCTGGATCACGCGGCCTTCAAAATCAGAATCGCCATGGCCGGTGCCGCACACCACGTTGTCGGGTTTGATTTTAGAAAAAACCGTTACGCCGCTGTAGCCTTTTTTGTTGGCGCAAAACCAGTAGTCATAATACCCCATGTCGGTAAATACCTTGCAGTCTACATCAACTTGGTGGGCTTTATTTTCCTGTATGCAGATGACATCGGCCGGGGCCGTTTGCAGCCAGTCGCAAAACCCTTTTTTCATAGCGGCGCGGATGCCGTTTACGTTATAGCTAATGATTCTCATAATGGTAAAAGAAACGGCAAGTTAAGCGGCCTTGGCGGAATAAGCTATTGCCGCAGCAACTTTTTACGTTGGCCGTTGCTTGTTGATCGTTGGCAGTTGACAATTGGCGGTTGACAGTTGACCGTTGACAGTTGACCGTTGACAGTTGACCGTTGACGGTCAGAAAGTCTTTCAAAAACCCATATTGGCCTGTATTTCGATCTGCGTAATCCTTTCTCCCATCTCTGTGTAAGCTGCAATTCAATTGCTTTAAAAACCCATATGCAACCTTTAGCCACGCAACTTATCAACTCCTTCAAAACCCCATAGGGCCCCTCCCGCTGATCCCTCCCCGGTGGAGAGGGAGGCCAGGCAATAGGTTATATTTCTGCTAAAGAATTGACGTATGGGCTTTTGAACAATTCTGGGCTAAAGGGTACAAGACATCAACCCTTTTAAAAACCCATACGGCTAATCTATCTGCGAAATCCTTCTACAATCCGCGAAATCAGTGATCCAGCTTCTTTAAATCCTCATGCTCCCTTCTCTTTTTTCATTTTGCATTTTACCTTTTCAATCTTCTTCAAAACCCCATATGCAACCATCAACCATTCAACTTATCAACTATTCAACCACTCAACCCTTCAACTCCCTTAAAACCTTATACTTTATCAACAATCTGCGAAATCTGTGATCCAACTCGTGAACATGTGAACTCGAGAACTAGAGAACCTTAAACTTTAAACATTAAACCTTAAACTCCATGAACCGGGCCATACATGAGGCTTTTTTACTACCTTTGTCGCATTCCGGCGGATTTGTTTATTGTTCGGCCAGTCAACAGAACTAATAAACGCATGAAACTTTCCTTTTTGGTTTCCTCCGTTTTAGGCAGTCTGTTGAAAGGTGTAGCCGGCAATAGTGCTACTATAAAGCTTCTGTTGCGTCGCACCCTTGTACGTCCCGATCTGTAAGCAGCTAAATACCCGTCCGGTAGTGACCGCATGAAATCGATTAGAGATTTACTCAACGAACGCATTTTAATTATTGACGGTGCCATGGGCACCATGATCCAGCGCTACAAGCTTTCCGAGGCTGATTATCGCGGCGAACGCTTCAAAGACTGGCCATCGGACCTCAAAGGCAACAACGACCTGCTGAGCCTTACCCAGCCCCAGATCATTAAAGCCATTCATAAAGAATACCTGGCCGCCGGCGCCGACATTATCGAGACCAACACCTTTAATGCCCAGCGGGTTTCCCTGGCCGATTACGGCATGGAAAGCCTGGCGCTGGAAATCAATATAGCCGCGGCTAAACTGGCTAAAGAAGCCATACAGGGATTTTTGAGCGAACGACCTGATACAGCCAATCAACAGCGCTTTGTAGCCGGCGCCATCGGCCCCATGAACAAAACCCTGTCGCTTTCCCCCGATGTGAACAATCCGGGTTTCAGAGCCTTATCCTTTGACGAAGCTGTATCAGCTTACTATGAGCAAATCAAAGGTTTGGTAGAAGGCGGTTCCGACCTGCTGCTGATTGAAACCATCTTCGATACGCTCAACGCCAAGGCCGCCATCTACGCCATTAAAAAATACTTCCGCGATGTAAAACAACCGGAGCTGCCCATCATGATCAGCGGCACCATAACCGATGCCAGTGGCCGTACGCTGAGCGGACAAACCCTGGAAGCGTTTTATACTTCTGTGATGCACGCCAAGCCCCTGAGCATCGGGTTGAACTGTGCGCTGGGTGCCAAAGAAATGCGGCCGCATATTGAGGAGCTGAGCCAGCTGGCCTCCTGCTATACTTCGGCATATCCCAATGCCGGCCTGCCCAATGCCCTGGGTGAGTACGACGAGCACCCGGAAGATACGGGTCACTACCTGGAAGAATGGGCCCAGGAAGGCTTCGTCAACATTGTAGGCGGCTGCTGCGGCACCACACCTGAGCATATAAAGCACATAGCCGAGCATGTAAAAGACCTGAAGCCAAGATCACTGCCTGTGTTGGAAACAAGTTTCGTTGCCGAATAAAAAGCGGAGAAATGGTTGCTGCACACCCATGCAACACAACAGGCGCTTAATAGAAATAAAAGATTACTACCAAAATGTCAGACAAAACGATAAAACCTTACTTACGGCTTAGCGGCCTGGAGCCATTAACGGTTCGGCCGGAAAGTAACTTTGTAAACGTAGGTGAAAGAACCAATGTAACTGGTTCAAAAAAGTTTGCGCGTCTTATACGCGAAAACAAATATGAAGAAGCCCTTTCGGTAGCCCGCCAGCAGGTGGAAGGCGGCGCTCAGATACTGGACGTGAACATGGACGATGCGCTGCTGGACGGCGTAAAAGCCATGACCACTTTTTTGAACCTGCTGCAAGCCGAGCCCGACATTGCCAAAATCCCCATTATGATCGACTCCTCCAAGTTCGAGATCATAGAAGCCGGGTTAAAATGCGTGCAGGGCAAGTGTATTGTCAACTCCATATCCATGAAAGAGGGCGAAGAAAAATTCATTGAGCACGCCATTATTTGCCAGAGCTATGGTGCCGCTGTTGTAGTGATGGCGTTTGATGAGAACGGGCAGGCTGACACGCTGGAAAAACGGGTAGACATTTGCGAAAGAGCGTATAAAATACTTACCGAAGTAGTAGGCTACGATCCGCAGGATATCATTTTTGACCCCAACATTTTTGCCATTGCCACGGGTATTGAAGAACACAACAACTACGCGGTAGATTTTATTGAAGCCACCCGCATCATCAAGCAAAAAATGCCATTGGTAAAAGTCAGCGGCGGTGTTTCCAACGTGTCTTTTTCCTTCCGCGGCAACGACCATGTAAGAGAGGCTATGCACTCCGTTTTTCTGTTGCATGCCATTAAAACCGGTATGGATATGGGCATTGTAAACGCCGGCCAGCTGGTGGTGTACGACGAAATAGAACCGCACTTAAGAGAGCTGTGCGAAGACGTGGTGCTGAACCGCCGCCCCGATGCCACGGAGCGCCTGGTAACCTTTGCCGAAACGGTAAAAGCTAAGGGCAAGGAAGAAAAAAAAGACGAAGCCTGGCGCCACGCCCCGGTGGAAGAACGTCTGAAACATGCGCTGGTAAATGGCATTACCGATTATATTGAGGCCGATACCGAAGAGGCCCGCCAGAAGTATCCCAAGCCACTGGAGGTAATTGAAGGTCCGCTGATGGACGGCATGAACGTAGTAGGCGACCTGTTTGGCAGCGGTAAAATGTTTTTGCCCCAGGTGGTAAAAAGTGCCCGTGTTATGAAAAAAAGCGTGGCTTACCTCACCCCTTTTATTGAAGAAGAAAAAAGGAATAATCCGCAGGCACAACAGGGCAGCGCGGCCAAAATTTTAATGGCTACCGTAAAAGGCGATGTGCATGACATTGGGAAGAACATTGTAGGCGTAGTGCTGGGTTGTAACGGCTACGAAGTAATTGACCTGGGCGTGATGGTACCGGCCGATAAAATTCTGGACACGGCCATCAAAGAACAAGTGGATGTAGTGGGTTTGAGTGGATTGATTACCCCTTCGCTGGATGAAATGGTGCATGTAGCCCGCGAAATGAAGCGCCGCAATATGCAGCAGCCTTTGCTCATTGGCGGTGCCACTACTTCCCGCACCCATACGGCGGTAAAAATTGCTCCGGAATACGACAGAGGCGTACTGCATGTGCTGGATGCCTCCCGCAGCGTAACGGCGGTGAGCAGCCTGCTGAACCAGGAACAAAAAGAAGGCTTTTTGCAGCAGACCGCCGCAGAATACGACAAGCTGCGCACCCAGTTCCTCAACAAGCAGGGCACCAAAACCCTCATTGATTACGAAGAAGCCGTGGTGACCAAAGAGCGCCTGGACTGGAAGCACTACCAGCCTGTAAGGCCAGCCGTAGAGGGTGTAAAGGTGTTTAAAGCATTCGACCTGGCCACCATAGCCCGTTATATCGACTGGGGTCCTTTTTTTATTGCCTGGGAAATGCCCGGCCGCTACCCCGAAGTGTTAAGCGATAAAATCTTTGGCGAAGAAGCCCAGCGCCTGTACAACGATGCCAACAAACTGTTGCAACGCATTGTTGATGAAAAATGGTTTGAGGCCAATGGGGTGATTGGCTTTTGGCCGGCCCAGAGCAATAACCGGGACTCTGTTACTTTACAAACGGACAAAGGCGAAGTAAAGCTGGAGTTTTTGCGGCAGCAACTGAAAAAGGCGGTGGGCCAGCCTTCTTTTTCGCTGGCGGATTTCATCATGCCTGAAGGCAATGGCCAGGACTATATGGGATCGTTTGCCGTATCTATACACGGCGCCAGGAAATGGATTGACCAGTTTGCAGCCGAGCACGACGAGTATAACAAAATTCTGGTGCAGATACTGGCCGACCGGATGGTGGAAGCTTTTGCCGAATGCCTGCACGAACAGGTACGCAAGACCTACTGGGGTTATGAAAAAGACGAACAACTGACCAACAAGCAACTGATACGCGAAGAATACAACGGCATCCGCCCGGCACCGGGTTACCCGGCCTGCCCCGATCATACTGAAAAGCTGAAGTTGTTTGCCCTGCTGAATGCTACCGAAAATGCGGGTATTGAACTGACCGAGAGCCTGGCCATGAACCCGCCGGCTGCGGTTTGCGGCTGGTATATTGCCCACCCGCAAAGCCATTACTTTGGCTTGGGTAAAATTAAGCAAGACCAGCTGGAGGATTATGCCCAGCGCAAAGGCATGAGTATGGAAGAAGCCGAAAAGTGGTTGCGGCCCGTATTGTCATAAATCAAAGAATCACCAAAGAAGCCGGGCACTTGCCCGGCTTCTTTCGTTAAGAATACTTTTCAGTAAAAAAAAGCCTACTTTGTTCAATTTACCATTAACTATCAATTTAAAATAGCGCAAGAAAGTGTGTATATTAGGATATTAGCCACCATCAGCTGTCCTCATGCTACAAACAACTTTCTTAAGGAACATTTTAATCAATTTGTCAGCCTTGTTACCAATTGTTTGTTTATGTAGCTGTGATTCAGACAAAGTTCATATTAGCACTACCGAGGAAATCAAAAGCCAAGCTGACAGTATTCGGCTTAAATCAATTGTTTTTAGCTACAAGGAAGGGAAACAATTGTTTAGCAGATATTGTAACACCTGTCATCTAGCTCCCGAAATAAATAAGACTGACCAGTATCTATTCGACAATCTTTTTGAAAGACTACCAGCACCTGCGGAGGATTATTTCTTCAGTTACATTTCAGATAGTAAGGCATTGAAAGAATCAGGAAATGTATATACCAAGCAAGTAGATGATGTTTGGAACAATGCCTTTGAGCATCAGTTTAAAGACAGCTTATCAAAGTATGATTTCTACCATCTTATTACATACATTAAGATAGCTGTAGATTCCTGCGCATGTTGACCCACCATTCTTGTTTATGTTGCCCCATTGTTCCTGCATGCTGACCCACCTTTAAGTTTGCGGTTTGCGGTTTTGTGCGGACGATATTCCTGCAAGTTGACCCACCATTGGTGAGTTTTATTCCTGCAAGTTGACCCACCCCGTTTATTGGCAAGTGTTCGAAAGCTTTGATGTCTTTTTGCTCCCAAAAAATTAAGGAGCATGGCACAAAAGCCCATAGCAATGGAACAATTAAAACAGGTCCTTCAGTTAAAAAAAGACGGAGTGGGTATAAGGGAGATTGCAAGACGGGTTGGCATTAGCCGCAATAGTGTGCGTAAGTACCTATCCCTGCTAGCGGAAAAAGAACTTCGTTCCGATAGTGAACTGGCAGAAAATGCCTACCACAATGATCTTTTAGAGCTGGATGCACAAAGGCTAAAAGATCTCACCGCTCATTTTGTAAGTGCCGGAGGTGAACTCTCCAAAACCGGCGTAACCCGCCAATTGCTCCACCAGGAATACTTGTTTAATCATCCCGATGGTTACAGCTACTCCAGGTACTGTTATCATTTAAGTGCGTTTTTAAAGAACCGGGATCTGTCCATGCACCTCCAGTATGATCCCGCAGATATGATCATGATTGATTTTGCGGGCAAGCGTCAACACTACACCGATCCTTTAAGTGGAGAAGTGATCTCAGTGGAGGTTTTTGTATCCATCCTTCCCTTCAGTGGCCTGATCTTTTGCCTGGCCGTTCCCTCACAGCGCACCGGGGATTTTACCCACGGCATCAATGAAATGCTTAGGTTCTACTCAGGGGTGCCATCCACCATCCTGTGCGATCATTTAAAAACAGCGGTCACAAGACCCAGCCGGTATGAGCCCCAGTTTACCGAAGTCTGCCAGCAGTTAAGTGAACACTATGGAACCACTTTTTCCGCTACCCGCCCTTACCATCCAAAAGACAAGGCCCTGGTAGAAGGGGCGGTACGCATCATCTACGCCCACGTGTATGCACCGCTAAGAGACCAGGTATTTACAAGCCTTGAAGGGCTTAACCGTGCCCTGCGCGGGCAGCTGACACTTCTGAATAACAAACCCTATAAAAAAACACCCCACAGCCGGTGGTATTATTTTGAGCACCATGAACGAGCAATACTTAAACCACTGCCCTCAGAGGTATTTAGGGTAAAAAAAGTAGTCATCCTTACCGAGCAACGTAACTACCATGTTCAGCTCTCTGAGGACCATCGCTATTACTCGGTGCCATACAAACATGTGGGCAGTAAAGTGAAGGTGGTGTATGATCATAGTTCGGTAGAAGTCTACCTGGGCGGGGAGCGCATTGCGGTGCACGTGCGGGGGCATCATCATCACCGCTCCTATACGACTTTAGAAGAACATATGCCGCCGCATCACCAGCGTATGCAGCAGATCAAGGGATGGAAGGGCGAAGACCTGCTGGCGCAGGCAAGCCGCATTGGAAGTTCCACCGTGCAGGCAGCCACTCTGATGCTTGAAAACAGCATCTACCTGGAGCAGAACTACAAAGCCTGCTTTGGCATGCTGATGCGCTGCAAAAAATATGGAGCCACGAGGTTGGAAGCGGCCTGCTCAAGAGCCCTAAAAGGGCCCAGGGTCAACTATACTATGATACGGAACATACTGGAGCGGGGCCTGGACCGGCTACTTAGCACAGCGCAAAATGCATCAATCCCTGGGCATGAAAACATCCGGGGAAAGGATCACTATCAGTAACCCCTAAAATCAAAATAGATCAATGAACACACCCGCAACACTTGAACAAATGAAAACCCTTCGCCTCCTGGGGATGCACCAGGCTTACCGCAGCCAATTGGAGCTTCCCCTGGACCATCAACTGGAAAGCCATGAGCTTATAGCACACCTGCTGCAGGCCGAAGACCTCTGGAGGGCTAAGGAAAAAACCGCCTATTACCTAAAGCTGGCTAAACTGAGGCTGCCTGCCACCATCGAACAAATTGAATGCAGCGAGGGGCGCAACTTAACCCGCAGTCAGCTAGCTCTTTTAAGTGAAGGAAGGTATTTGCACTCAGGGGACAATATCCTTTTAACCGGTGCCACCGGATGCGGAAAGAGTTTTTTGGCCTGTGCCCTTGGCCACCAAGCTTGCCTACAAGGGTACAAAACCACGTATCTGAATATGAACCGGCTGATTGAAAAAGTAACCCTTTCCAAACTGGATGGCTCCTACATCAAACTGCTCAACCACCTGGAACGCCAAACCCTGATCATCCTGGATGATTTTGGATTGCAACCCCTGACCCAGGAGCTTCGGCTTACCCTGCTGCAACTCCTGGAAGACCGCTATGGAAAGAAAAGCATCATCATCACTTCCCAGCTTCCGGTGGCTAAATGGTATGAGTATATAAATGATCCAACCCTCGCCGACGCGATAATGGATCGAATAACCGCTAATGCGATGCGAATAGAGTTGAAAGGAGAATCCAGGAGAAGAAAAAAATCAAACAACCAATAACACTTCTTATTTTTAAACCTCATCAAGCTCTTACACTTACCAACCCAAACCTACCAGGTGGGTCAACATCCAAGAACACTGGGTCATCATCACAATAATCTACAATAGCGGCAAAGCAAAGATACCATAAATGAAGGCGGCTAACACAAACTTTCAACAATACAGGCAGTAGAATATATTTTCAATTGAAGATTTGCTATTTTGCTTCAGCAAATGAGTGAGGCTGTAGCATTTCAAATTCCTGTACTGCTAAAAGCCTCTGGACGTTAGCAGTAGCCGTATGGCCATCCAAAGTTTAAAAAGAGAAAGAAGTACGTGGTTGCTTTTTATTGCAACTGTTCTGCTGTCAGGAATGTTCACTTTTGTAAATCTTTCTGAGTTTGTAACTGTTGGCATTTTGAAGCAGACAAGCGGCTATCCATTTGGAGGCGAAGGGCCAACACCCTGGTATTACAAATCACCGCAGCTTTATATAACTATCAACTTAATATTCGGGATATTTTTTCTTCTAACTTTTTCTATGAGTATTTGGACATTCATAAAAATTCGAAAAAAAGCTCTGTTGTTTTCTTTTGGTGTATCGCTGCTCCTCATTGTTTTACAACTGCTCACAAGTCAAGCAAACTAACAAACTATTGCTAACAGAAGTAGCCGTTGCACAACTCAAAAAGAATTGATTTAAAGACGTTTTTGCTGAACAAGGGCTTTGAGCATAGCGTATTTAAATATGTAAACCTGATTTGAAAGCCCATACCTCACACTCACTGGTCTCAAATTCCCATTTATCGGCTTGCATTGAGTTGTGCAATCTGCACATCAGGTTAGCAAAAGCAGGAGGAAATACTTTTTTCAACTGTAAATTTTGCCTCAATATTAAACTAAAAGTGAGGCTAGAGTAACACAAATCATTAAGCTTTCAACCTCTTTTAAACGGGACAGAATAACGAAAGCAGCCAGGCAAAATTGACCTGCTTCTTTATAGGAGTTGTTGATGATCGTAAACTTATCTGGATTTAATTACCATGGTTTTAGTCCAGCTGTCGTGCCAGGGCTGACGGCCAAAAGCGCTGAAAGTCTCAAAAGGAACAATGCGGGAGAGGCTGCGCAGCAATGCATCTTTAAAGGTAAGCTCCTGCCCATCCTGCCGAATGGCTCGAGTACCGGTGATCAGCTTGCCCAGCGTATAGCCTTTAAAAATGTTTTCGCAAAAGGTATAGTAGCAGATGTAGTTTACCACACCAATAATATAACTCAACAGCAGCAAATTGGTTCGCCCGCCTTCCTCAAAGATGGCTTCCGCCAAAGGTGAAAAAAAAGAAACAATCGCATAACCTACCAGCATGCCGGTAGCATAGCTGAGGCCGTATTGCATCAGCAGGTTATCGATCAGTAAGTTAAAAAAGCGTTGTCCAAGCGTGGCATCCTGGTACTGCAGCAAATCCTGCTGATCAAAGAGGTCTGGCTGCGCCGGCAGCGTAGTCTCGGTTTGCATGTGTGTGAATTTAGGCCAATATATTCACCTTCGTCTGGTTTTGCAATAGCAACATTTACTTCAATTTGTAGGATACTTGAAATACATTAAAAAACAAAGCAGGCTGCTTGCCTGCTCTAAATAGCCATCCACCAGCAGCCTGATGATAACAGTTGCCAAGGTTTACATAAGCCCAGATAAATTACGGAAGGCTTTACTGCTACAACACAGGTATGACTGCCTGCAGCTTTATAAAATTCCCATGTCCGTAAGGCGTTGCTTCAACGCACGGGCCGAGGTAAAATGAATGGAGGGAATACCAATGGCTTCCGCCGCTTTTATGTTCCGCAGGTTGTCGTCAATAAACAGGGCCTCCTGCAGCTGCAGGTTGTACCGCTTTAGCAATACGTGGTAAAACTCGGGGGAAGGCTTGCGCATTTTTTCTTCACCGCTTACCACGCGGCCGTCAAACCAGTGCAAAAAGTCGTAGCGCTCCAGGGCAATAGGAAACAGTTCGGCACTCCAGTTAGTTAAAGCATAAAACCGGTACCTGCCGGTTTCTTTCAGCTGGCGGAAAACGTCTACGGTTTCGTGGATGGGACCGCCCAGCATATCGGTCCACCGGCCATAATAAGCCTCTATATATTCTTTCCATTCGGGGTGTTGGGCCACCAGTTCTTCTGTAGCGGTTTTAATGGGCCGGCCGGCATCCTGCTCTTCGTTCCAGTCGGAGGTGCAGATGTTGGCAAAAAAGTGTTTTTGCTTTTCCTTGTCCTCAAACAGTTTATCAAACAGGTACTCGGGGTTCCAGTCAACCAGCACACCACCTAAGTCAAAAATGATTGCTTTTATGTTCATGCCGAATTCAAATTTTTTGCAATGTTAAGCAAGATTATACATCCTAAAAATGGAAAGACCAAATGCATTTCACCTGATGCCTGCATGGTGTTTAAAAGCCCAGTAGGATTACCGAATGTACAAGTGAGTGACACAACAGACGCCCGATAGTAGTACAAAAGCTGGCTCAAAAATGAGCCCCGCTTCTTGCAGCATTTTTAATTTTTTTCCAGCAGCCACCAGCGCCGGCGCCGGGGCTTAACCACGTAGTTTTGCTGAATGTACTTGCGGATGTGGGCCATGGCCTCGTCTACGTCATCGGTCAGCAAAACCAGCGACAGGTCTTCTTCGGCTATGGTGCCTTTATGGGCCATGTCGTGTATGGCTTCCATCAGCTCCTTGTAAAACGACTTACCGAAAATAACAATGGGAAAACCGGTAATGGTTTTGGTTTGCACCAGGGTCAGCGTTTCAAACAGTTCGTCCATGGTGCCAAAGCCGCCGGGCATAATGATAAAGGCATAGGAGTATTTAATGAGCAGGGTTTTGCGTACAAAAAAATGCTCAAAGGTCATCCAGCGGTGCATGTACTGGTTGTGCGTTTGCTCAAACGGCAACCGGATGTTGCACCCTACCGACATGCCGCCGTTTTCGTAAGCACCGCGGTTGGCGGCTTCCATAATGCCGGGTCCGCCGCCGGTCATGGTGGTAAAACCCATTTCGGCTATGCGCTTGCCAAACTCACGGGCACGGATGTAATACTCGTGGTCTTCCTTAAAACGGGCCGAACCAAACACGGCAATACAGGGCCCTACAAAGTGAAAGGTTCTGAAACCCTTGAGAAACTGCCGGAGCACCTTCCAGGCAAACGCCAGCTCGTAACCGCGGCTTTTAGGGCCCTCTAAATACACATGCGTTTTGGGGGGGATAATCGGATCTTGTTTTTCCATGAAAGCAATTAAGCATTAAAAGTAAAACAAAAACCCGGGTGAGAAAAAGTAGCAGGTGTGATCGCGGATGGTTTGAAGAATGTTTAAAGTCTAAAGTTTAATGTTCACAGGTTCACGAGTTGGATCACAGATTTCGCAGGATTGATAAGGATTTCGCAGATGGGTAAAAGCCTATGGGGTTTTGAAGAAGATTGAAAAGGTAAAATGCAAAATGAAAACAGAGAGGGGAGCATGGGGTTTTGAAGGAGGATCTCATACGAAGTTGTTTTCAATTTTGATAAATGATCCAATGAAATCCTGTTAAGGATTTCACCGTTTGCTTGTCTTTATGCAACTGCAGCAGGGCATTTGATAGTTCCTTATCGACGGCTTCATGATTGG
>JAEWAC010000304.1 GCA_023391895.1 Bacteroidota bacterium | reverse complement strand
GCTGGGCAATGACTACCTGAACTGGCTGGACAAATGGCGGGAAAACATGCGGCTGGGCTTAACTACCTGGGCAGAAATGTCGGATGTTAGCAAAAGCCGGTCCGATTGCCATGCCTGGGGCTCCAGTCCCAATATTGAATTGTTCAGAACAATCCTGGGAATTGACAGCGATGCACCGGGATTTCGACGGGTTAAAATTGAGCCGCATCTGGGTGAATTAAAACAGGTCGGCGGTTCCATTCCGCACCCGGCCGGCACACTTACGACTCATTATAAAATGGAAGGCAGCAAGTGGACGATCAACATAGAGTTGCCGAAAAAAACGACCGGCTCGCTGATGTGGAAAGGCAAGCGGTATGAATTGAAAGGAGGCAGCAACCAGTTTCAACTGTAGTGCGATTGAATAATTGTTTCAAAAACTCATATGGACTTTTGAAGAAAATGGATGGAAGAAGCGATGACTATAAACCACAGATGAAAAAGAATGGCAGTTGGTTTCAACAACTCTTTTAAAAACCCTTATAGTTTCAGTAATAACTTATGCAACCCAACCTGGCACAACTGCCGCCCATTCAGCGGAATGGTCCTGACCTGAAAATTGGTTTGTTCGGCATTGGACTGGATGCCTATTGGCCGCAGTTTCAGGGCTTGAAAGAACGGCTGGAAGGTTATTTGGAAGAAGTGCACCAAAGACTTCGAGGGCTGCACCCGGCTATTGTGAATGCAGGACTTATAGATACGGTAGACAAAGCCTTTGAAGCGGGTAGCCTGTTCCGGAGGCAGGAGGTGGACCTGATCTTTTTGTACGTAACCACTTACGCTTTATCCTCCACGGTGCTGCCGGTGGTGCAAAAGGTAAAGGTGCCGGTGATTATTTTAAACCTGGTTCCGGCAGCTTCTATTGATTATGCCGCTTTTAATGTCATGACCGACCGCACCCAAATGACAGGGGAGTGGCTGTCATTTTGCTCGCCCTGCCCGGTGCCCGAAATCGCCAATGTATTTCACCGAACCGGCATTTCATTTCACCAGGTTACAGGCGTGCTGCAACCCGATGATGCCTGCTGGACGGCCATAAGAGAATGGGTGGAAGCGGCCCTGGTGGCGCACACGCTGGCTTATAACCGGATGGGTTGCATGGGTCATTATTACAGTGGCATGCTGGATATTTATACCGACCTAACCCAGCACTACAAACACTTTGGCGGCCATATACAATTGATTGAGGTAGAAGAACTGGCGGCACTGCGCAAAGGGGTCAACCCACAGGAAGTGCAGCAGCGGGTGCAGTTGTTTCATGAGGTATTTGAGGTGCAGTCGGATTGTGCAGCAGAAGACCTGGAACAATCGGCCGTAACGTCCTTGGCAATGGATCAACTGGTAGCACACTACCGGCTGGGATCGCTGGCGTATTACTACAGAGGCACCGGCAATAGAGAGAATGAAGAAGCCATCAGCACTATTATCTTGGGCAATTCCTTATTAACTGCCAGAGGGATTCCGGTGGCAGGTGAATACGAAGTCAAAAATGCACAGGCCATGAAGATCATGGACAGTTTTGGAGCCGGCGGCTCTTTTACGGAATTCTATGCCTTGGACTACAATGAAGACCTGGTGCTGATGGGGCACGATGGTCCGGGCCATATTGCCATTGCAGAAGGCAAAACCAAAGTGCGGCCATTACAGGTTTACCACGGCAAAGTAAGCAAAGGCCTGTCGGTGGAAATGTCAGTGAAGAACGGTCCGGTCACTTTGCTTTCCGTGGTGGAAAAAGGGGACGGCCGCCTGATGTTGTTGGTAGCCGAGGGTGCCCCTGTACCCGGTCCTGTATTAGAGATTGGTAATACCAACAGCCGGTACCTTTTTGACATGGGGGCCCGGGCCTTTGTAGAAAGCTGGAACCAACAAGGACCGGCCCACCATTGTGCCGTGGGAGTAGGTCATATTAGTTCCAAAATACAAAAGCTTGGGGCTTTGCTGCAGATAGAGCTTATAAAAGTAGGCTAGAAAGCCCGGGCTACTATACAGCAGGTGCCTCATAAAGCTGGCCACCTTAATCATGGCAAGAAGCACCTGTTAACACCAGGTAAAAAAGTTTACATTGCTTAACGCAAACCAATTACTTTCCCATTGTAGATGAGTTACACCTGCACCCGATACGGTATGGCTTTATGGCAATTTATTCAATTGCTGATGCGAAGTATCGGTTCGGCCGGATGTATCCCGCATAGCGCCGGTTGAATCTCTCATCGTACCCATTGCCCCGGTTGTATCGGTACCTGTAGGCGAGGTAGATGGTTTGGGGGTGTTGCAAAATGTCAAGGTCAACGCAATTGTTAAAGCTAAAGTGGTGATGGAAAAGAGCTTTTTCATAAGTTGCTATATAAGTTAAAGAGGAATGTTTCGAGCATGAATTTATATTCAAATTATTTGCCAACTATATGCTTTATCGGTCCTGCAGGCCAAAAAATAAAGTTTTATTCCCTTTGTTTTTATTGCTGCGGATGAGTTTTGCCTTTTATCCACCTTCCTTTTGCAAATCAGTATATATTTTTAAAACACCCATACGTGTACACATAATCTTGATTTACAGGCAAATGATAGCGTTGATATTCAGGCATAAGTCGGCCTAAATGTCCATCGCGTATTTTCCCCCATTCAGCACAGGTAATTTTACGATCAGCCGGGTAAAAGTTCTTTTGCCAAAAAAGGGCATTACTACCATTGTTCAGGGCATCGTTGTTTTCTAACTTTAATTTAGTTTTCATAGGGTACGGATTAAAAGCGGGCTAAGGTTTCTACCTCGGCCCTTTTTCTTTTAAAAACCCACACGGTAAGGCTTTCCGGCCCTTCAGCAGGTCCCGTTTTCCGCTTCGCATAGCACGCTCAGCATGAGTTAAGTAGTAATCCCTTCAAATCTGAGTAGTTCTACTCTTGTTTAATTAAAACTACGGCCCTAATTTTACCTCGGTTTTTCATAGGATATTGGATTTTAAACGGGGCTGAATTTCTATTCTGGCCCTTTTTTTTTTACCTGTTTTTATCCCTGCTTACCTGCTTTATTATTTTACATTTTAAATAAACCTGGCATCACTTCTTCAGCCTGTATAATAGCATTAAATAAGTTTGCAATTGTGTTTTACGCTTAATAATTGCTCAGCTATGCACCAGCCCAGAATTCTGAACCGGTTTATGAGTGCACCAGATTTAAACAAGCCTGCATTTTTACGCTTGCCTTTATTGAACCCGGCCACCCTATAAAAATGCTTATGAGGAAAGAGGTAGTGGTAACATCCAATGAGAACTGCTGAATGCCTGTATTTTACCTCTCTTTCAAAAGTTCAAGAAAAAGCCGAAGAGCAGCAACAGACGACCATTGCTCAAGGCCCACCAGTCGCTGGGAACGTTCAACCAGCCGATAATCATAAAATCTACTTTAACTGTGCTTTAATCAAAAGAAAACGAACCAACTTTATACTTTATATGCAGCATGCATAAAGGGGGGGCCTACAGGTCCTATACAAACTGTCAATTATCAAAATAAAGCAACAGAAAATCCCTTCACCTTTTCAGGATGATGGGCTACAGATGCATTTTGTTTGTTCTGTAAGCAGAGGTGAAATATTGTATTTTGAATAAGGAAGCTTTTAATTATTGACAAGCATATGCTTATTGATGAGTATATGCTGTTTTAAGTAATACGACGGATTTACACCCGTAAACTTTTTAAAGGCAGAGATAAAGGTATTGCGGTTATAAAAACCACACTTTTTCGAAAGTCCCTCCAGGGTAAACTGGCTGGCATAACCGTTTAGAATCAGGTGCTTGCAATAAGTGATCCGCAGCAGATTGATATAGTTATTGAAATGGAAACCCAGGGTCTGGTTAAAAAAAGCAGACAGCAGGTTTCTGGAAAAGCCAGTTTCGTTAGAGAGATCACTTAATGAATATTGTGGCTGAATAAATGACTTTTTTACCTCAAAAATCTCCCTCAACCGCAATTCAATTTCAGTTTTCTGTTTTTCAGATAAGGTGAAAGAAATACACCTGGTCATTACAATCGAATCTTTCATCGCTGTGGCTTGTTAGTTATTAATATCTGTTTCCGATCCATGTTCCCATGGAAACTTTTTGTCTACAGCCTTTTTATTGATCTGCGCCCGATGCAATTGGTCGTAAAAGTGGTTGTAGTATTATAGGGCAAAACAAGTACTCAAGGGACAGGAGTGAGGTCAGTGCCTTGTTAAACGATGTAAGGTTTTAAATTCTGTTCCTCCCAGTAATAGTTGTAAAAGCAATGGTTATCTTTTACACCCGGTTATCTGGTTAAAAACATCAATAAGGGAAAGCAAATCCAATCAGGTATGACAATCAACTTCTTGTATACAAGTCCTTTTAAATCTTTTATCAGTTAGTCTTACATCATCTTTTGTTTTTCTAAGGTAACAATGGAATTATAAGGTTTTCTATAACCATCATTAGTAGATTGGGTGACAGTCATCATTAAAATAAATGAAACTGATACTTCCAAAGCAAAAGCACCGGGTTTTGTAAAAGGATGAGGTTCAAAGTAATGTTACAGTAAGGTTTACTTAAATAAATATCTGGTACCGGTCCAGGTGCGATCAGGATCAAAAAGTCAAATATGACAATGTAATAAAATGAAACTCAATTAGTAATATCCTTATACCAAAAATGTTTCTTGATGAAAGCGTGTATTATAGGTAGCGTCGGTGGTTGGGCAAGCGTATGACAAATTGCGGCTGTTTATTGTTCATTGTTTGCCTCAAGGGTAAATAGTTTTTTAGAATTGTTCCATTTAACCCCTGTGAGTTTGGCATTGGAAAAATTAGTATTCTGTATTACTGTATCACTAAAATCCGCATTGGTAAGATCGGCATTTTTAAAAGAGGTACCAAAGCGTGTACTGATAGTCAACGCTATCTTACAAAGGAGGGAATCGCTCTTATGTTTTAAGGCACGTTTGCTGATTATGGCACACGCTACTGCCATAATGATTGTTCCTAAACCACCGCCGATTGATCTGCCAAATACGCTGCCGCCGACCGCCACAATTAAAAAAAGAATGTTGGAACCCATGGTGCCGATGGTTGCCCTTGAAATTGTGCCAACAACAAACATCAGGGCCATCAGCAGCAATGCTAATGCACCGTATACCGCACCCATGCCGGTGCCTATGCCTGAACTGTACATAACCAGGCCCGAAACAGCTACACAGGCAATAATAGTTACCAAAACTTTACTGATCGCCTTGTCTAACCCTTTCCACAATGCCACCGCAGTAAAAATTAAAGAAAGCAGCAAGGTAATATATCCAGCAACTTGCAAACGCCAGTCTGTTGACTGAATCAATACTTGAACCCTACTACCGGCTAACATGGCTATATATCCAGACAATAAGGAAACCAACAAAGCAAAAATAAAAAGCATGATCTTGGAGGAAGTTCTTAGTCCGGGTGTAGACTTTGAAAAATGCGCCCCAGTTAAATTGGCGTTGGAAAAGTCAGTGCCTCTTAAGTCAGCACCTGAAAAATCCGCGTTCTGGAGGTTTTGTCCGGAAAAATGAATGCCCTGTAAATTTTTACCGGAATAATTTATAATCATATACCTGTTTTTATCATTTTATTATTATGAATTTTCAGAGTCAGCAAGTCATGCTCATCAGCAAACAATCCGTCTTTAATTTCAATGAGGTTTTCCATCCAATTTTTATAGGTAAACGGCAGTCTTCATTTTTTTAGCTATCTGAACTGCTGCCATACGTAATAAATGAGTCTTTGGATTTTTAACTCACTCCATCTGATCTTCTTCTGAAGTTGCTCATTTCACAATTGAAAGTTTTATCCATTTGGCTATTTCTCAAAATTTTGGCATGACTGCTTTGCCAAATCTTATAACTTTTGGCAACTTTTGCACTCAGTCAAAAGCTGGAAGCAGAATGGATGCTTGATGTATCCGGCAACATGCATACGCCCGATGTGCCATTGGGCCCGTTTACCTTTTCTGAATCTTCTGGATTTTTGAGTCATTGCAGCTGAATAGTGCAAATTCCATAACCGTTTACGATGTGGTAAATATGGCTTTATCCTTTTACAACATTCTTGTTTCTACATCAACTATTGCAACAAATTGACCATGCACAACCCTGATTTTTAGCTTTAAAAATTCATCCATGCCTTTTCAAATTTGCTAACATTTATAAATATTGGCAGATGCAAATAAGCGGTTTACTTCTGTTGCCAGTTCTATTCTTTAAATTGGTATTCGCATCCGGCTTTTGAATGCACCAGACTTTCCCGTATATCCGAACTGATTACTTTGGAAGAAAATCATGGCGCAAGACCGATTGCCATATAATAAGATGCTTTCCTTTTTGAAAGAAGAAGGCAAAGAGACTTCAGCGGATAACTTGTCAGCAGTAAAAACAAATGAGTTGCTGAGCCGTATTCACAAATTGATGGGGGAACGCAAGCCTTTTTTGCAGCCACACTATACACTGGAAGACCTGGCCCGTGACCTGGAAATTCCTGCCTATCAACTTTCTGCCTTTGTCAACACCATAATGCAGCAGCGTTACAACGACCTGATCAACAACTATCGCATTGCTTACTGCCTGGAACAGCTTAAAAATAACGAGTCCTTCATGACCAGAGTGCACCATTTGGCGGCAGCATGTGGCTTTGGGAACCGCAATACCTTTATCAGTGCTTTCAAAAAAGTAACCCACCAAACGCCGCATGCTTATCTAAGCCAGCTTAAAAAACAAAGGGAGCATTGACTTACCCTATTCATAACAACTAAAACAGGTAGAGATAAATTTTGGAGGGAAGGGTTACAACAAAAAAGTAAAAACTGCCAAAAATTATAAATTTTGGCAATTCAGCAGCTCGTTAATTTGTAAAGGCTCGCAAAATATTAAAACTTGCAACCAGAAGGAGCTGAAGGCTGAATAAGCTTTATAAAAACACTTTAGATTCCTGCTCTTTACAAAATCAAATAAAGCCATGGCTTTTTTAAGACATTTTGTTTTATAAGGTCAAGCTAAATTAAAGTATCCAATCCCTGTTTCAGATTATGTCATTTTGCAGGCCGACGATCCTGCGTAATGAAATAAAATTGTTCATAACAGTTTTTAAAAAGAATTTTTATGAAAAATACCTGCACAAAGCTACTTTTTATCATTGCACTAGTTATGACCACTATCAGTTTGTTTAGTCAAACCATTCAGGATACAACCAAACCTTATAAGAATATTATACGTTATGATGTGTCAGGAGCGATCCTTTTTGGAATTGATAAACATATTGTTTTTGGATATGAGCGGGTGCTGACGCCTAATCAAAGCTTTTCTATTAACGTTGGTTCTGCTGCACTGCTCAAGGCCGAACGGGGAGATGTAACAACCGATTCTTTTACATTCAATGATGATGTCAAAAATACCGGTTTCAAAATAAATGCAGACTATCGCTTTTATTTACGCAAGGAAAATAAATATAATGCACCTCATGGCGTATTTATTGGTGCATATTTTTCCTATAGCCAGTTTAAAAGAGACAATCAGTGGAATTATAATGATGCCAACTCGCAGGGAAAATTAGTCAATACAACTTTAAAAATGGACATCTTCACAATGGGCGGAGAGATGGGCTATCAATTTATTTTAGGAAAGCATATAGCCATTGATTTTGTTTTGATAGGCCCGGGATTGGGTTTTTATGATATCAACGCTAAGGTGCAGAGCGATCTAACTGATGCTGAAAAAGAACAATTACGCGGAGCTATCAAGGATCTCATTACTGACAAATTTCCCGGGTTAAATAGAATACTGGCCAGTGAAGACTTTGATTCGGAAGGAACCATAAAAACCTGGAATTTTGGATTTCGTTATTTGATCCATATAGGCTACTTTTTTTGATATGAATACATGCAGTTGACGGATGTTAAAAATGTTTGACAGCCAATTGGAATTGATTGATAGTATATTCCATCAAAGGATTTTACATGCCCTGAAGAATTTTAAAGTCTTCTTCAGGCTTCCATATTCTCACTTATGTGTTTTGAGTTTTCATGTTGAGTTACAGTTGTATAGCAGTTGTATGGGTAGTTGGTTTGAAAGCTAAAGTTTCCTTCTCATTCGGTTTTATGCAGCGCTTTTATCGCCAAAACCAGTCAGGTATCATTCAAGTTTTCAAGAATGTTTGTGTGGAAAAATGGAAAAAATATATTTTGGGCTATTCTGATGTTGGTATTCCATACCGTGAGTGGTCAAAAAACCGATAAAGTGCTTTTGATGAATGGTGATGTGCTGACTGGCGAAATTAAAAACATGCGACTGGCCATGCTGAAATTTGATTTGGATGGCCCGGGTATTATCAATATCAAATGGGAAAAAGTAAAAGCAATCCGATCGGATAAAGTTTTTGAAATTGTACTGCGTTCAGGAGAAGTAATAGTAAGCAAACCAGATAGTTTGTTCTTTGACCAATATAAATTGATTCCTGATGATATTGTAGATATGGTACCGATCAGGAATAAGTTTTTGAAAAGACTATATGGCGATTTTAGTGTTGGTTTCAACTATACAAAATCAACGGATATCGTTCAGTTAAACTTCAACGGTACTTTTGGCTACCGAATACCAAAGCTGGAAGTGTACTTAAGAGCCAACTCCTTTATTACAAAAGAATCAAAAGATAGCTCAGGCATAAGCTCTAGGGAGCAAGACATTAATCTTGCCTCCTCTAAATACTTCAATAATCATTTATTTGCAGGAGCCGGGGTAGCGCTGCAGCAAAACACGGAACTGGGGTTGGCCAACCGGTTCTTATTTAGCAGCGTTATAGGCAGAGACCTCGTACGTAATAACCACAACTGGCTACTGGCAGCGGCCGGCTTTGCTATCAACAATGAAGAGTCTATCGAAAGCAGTTCGTATTCCACCAATGCGGATGCAGTTTTCTCCATACAATATAAACTGTATTATTATTCGAGTCCCAAGCGGTCTATTGATTTTAGTACCAATGCCTATCCCAGCATTACCGACTGGGGCCGGGTACGTCTGGAT
>JAEWAC010000293.1 GCA_023391895.1 Bacteroidota bacterium | reverse complement strand
GTCTGATGGTGGCCGCCGTATTGCTGCCGATGATCATTTTTTTGAGACCGGATGCACCATGGGTGCCCATTACCACCAGGTCGATCTGGTTTTGTTCAACGGCTTTTTGTAGGGAGTCCGTCAGGGCGCCATCGTAGATGTTTATTTGAACCGGTACCTGTTCCTTTTGTTCAATACTGTTCTTGGCCGCCTGCAGTTGGTCCTCTACATCTTTGGTGATGGACTGGTTATATTCTTCAATCATAGCCCTTCTGTCTTCAAATCGATTAACCAGCAGATCGGCCGCATGCAGCAGTATAATTTCTGCCTTTGCTCTTTTGGCAATTTCAACTGCATAAGCCAGTGCAATTTCAGCGCAGGGTGAGAAATCGGTTGGAACCAGTATCTTTTTCATAGTCTGTCAGTATTAATGAGTCAATATTATACAGAACCGGTAGTGGCAGGTATGATATAAATCATGTCGTTTTAGACGTTGATATCGTTTTCAGCAGGGGCGGAATGTAAAGCAGGTGGCAAAAGCCTGCTCCAGGTGTTGCTGCTGCTCCGGAACAATAAATGCATCCATAGGGCCATAAAAAGGTTGCTAAACAAAACTAACTAATTCTGCCCTTCAAAAAGGTAACCATAATTTAAGAACTAAAACCAGTGCTTTAATTCGGATAGAAATGTGTTGCGGAAAGTGCCTTTATTTCACGTTTTTAATTTGTTTCTCTACTTTTTTATCCAACATAAAAGCTGGATCAATCGGTTGTAGTGACAAAAAGGTTGGTTCTCTGGTTCATTTAGGTATATTGGTTTGAAGTCTCTGTACTGCAATGTTACGATGCCGCTGCCAGCATATGTTTTTGGCGATACCATGTTATGGTTAGCATATTCATTGACTTTCTTGTGTTTTACATTATTCAAAATCGTTGATCTATGAGCTGTGGGTGAGGATGGATTGTGTTAGAAAGCTGTGCTCATATAAAATATGAGCTCGGTAAAAGATAATGTATCGGTATTGGATTGATGAATTATGGTGCGGTGCTATTTTTTTTCTGCTGCAAGGCAAGTAATATTTTTTTCAAATCAGCCACCGATAAAAAGCCCTGGTGCTGGTAGAGAATTTCCAGCTGGGGATTTAGAAAAACAAGGGTAGGGTAAGGCAGCTCACCGTTTGAGGTGCCCAGTTGTACCGCCAGTTCGTGCACGCCGGTATTGGTGCCGGTTGGCTTGAAATGAAAAGAACGGCCCCGCCAGCGGATTGTGTTTTTTTCTTCGGCATCCAGCATCACCAAATAAAACTGTTGCTGTAGCAACGGCTTGATGTCTTTATGCGCAAAAGTGGTTTGCTTCATGGCGATGCAGTACTGGCACCACTGGGTATAAATCATTACTACGACCATTCTTTTTTCCTGCGCCTGCAAACTGTCCAGGTGCTCAAAAGACACGGCAGGAAGCTGCGCCCCGGCGGAACGGGAAATGAAGAAAGCACCCAGGAGCAGTAGTCCTATTTTCCGGCAAAGGGTTTTCATTGTTTAATAGTATAACGCATGCCCACAAAAGCCCGGATGCCCTGGTTGGGTGCATACACATAAGTGGGGTCAAAGGTTAAGGCATAAGGATTTTCGGGTGTGGGTATGACCTGGCCGTTGTTATCCAGCTGCACCTGCTTGTCAAAAGGATCGTGGCTGCGGGCAATCAAAAAAGCATTGTTTTTAGCCGGCGTCCAGTTCAGCAGGTTTTTCAAACCCCCGTATACTTCCCACCGGCTGGCTTCCTGGCTCCAGGTAAATTGAATGTTCTGTAAACTCCATACCGGCGAGTAGGCTCTCCGGGGATCCAGCGGGCCCAGCAGGGGCAGCCGCATGGGCCCGTAAATGTTGCCGGTATAATCCACCAGCAGGTTCAGTGCCCGCACTTTGTATGCGATGCTCCAGGTGCCGGTCCATTTTTCGGTGAGTACCGGCCTGGTTTTTACCTTAATGTTACCTGCTTCCTGGGTAACCGTATAGGTATGCATCAGGGTGCCGCCGGCCATGAGCTTTAGCCCATTCTGCAGCGAAACATCCAGGTTGGTGCTGAGGCCTTTGGTAATCGCATGGCCATCCAGGTTATCGTAAATGATCCGGTTGGGATCGCTGTCGTAATCCGCCACAATGCGGTTATTAAACCAGGTATACCAGGCTGTGGCATCCAGGCCAATAAAGCTTCCGTTGGGCAAAAAAATCTTTTTGATGTAGTTCAGGTTCGCATTCAGGCTTCTTTCCGGCTTTAGTTCATCCACTAGTTCAACGGTGCGGGCGCCGGTGAGGGCGGCATGTTCTTCCGTAAATAAATTAACAACACGAAAACCGGTGCCGGCATTCAGGCGCAGAATGTTTTTTTCGTTGGGCGACCATTTATAGGCAAAACGGGGTGTGTAAATGGGGCCGTGGTGTGAGTGGTGGTCGTACCGCAGGCCCAGTAAAATTTTATGCTTGTCCGAGACCGCAATTTCATCTTGTACAAACAGACCAGGCAGCACGGTTCGGTCGGGTTGATTTTGGAAATTAATGGAATCAGCTTTGGCGGTGGCAGGTGTATTGTCATCGTAATAGGTATAGCGAAAAGCGGCACCGGCCAGCAGGTCGTGGCGGTTAATCTTCCGGTCCCAGGTCAGTTGCGTAAAAGCAACCTGCTGCCGGGCAAAGTAGGGCGTGGTGCCGTAATAAGAGTGCTGGCGGTGCTGGTTAACGGAAAAAGAAAGCAGCAGTTTTTCTTTCACCGGCAACTGGTAGGTGCCAATCAGTTCCCAGCGCCGGGTTTGGATGGTTTCTCCATAAATGCTGTCGCTGCCTGCATGAGCCGATGACCAGCGCATGTCACCACCCCAGCGGTTCTCGGTATAGTAGCGGCCGCCCAGGCTAAACAGGCGGGATTGCTGGCGCTGGATCGTCCATTTTTGAAAAAGCGACAGCCGGTGCTGCAGGGTTACGTCGGTAAAGAGGTCGTGGTTTTTATCATACGGCCGGGTGTAGTTAAAATAGTTGATGCCCGTGAGCGCCCTGGCTTTGGTGCCGGCTTTTAAGGTAAAACCCATATCGGCATTCCATTCTTTCCAGCTGGTGGCAAATGTGTTCAGCGTTAGGGCCGGCGCCGTTTCCGGTTTTTTGGTAATCACATTGATCAGGCCGCCCACCGCTTCCGAACCATAAAGCGAGGAGGCCGGGCCTTTTACAATTTCAATGCGCTCGATCAGCGAGTTGGGAATGCCGGATAAGCCGTAAACCGTAGCCAGCCCGCTCACAATGGGCATGCCGTCAATCAGCACCATGGTATAGGGGCCTTCCAGCCCGTTCATATGAATATCGCCGGTATTGCACACATTGCAGTTCAGCTGGGGTCGAACGCCGTTTACCTGCTGCAAGGCATCGAAAATATGGGGCGTAGGATTTTTTTTGAAAAAGGCTGGTGTGTAAACTTCTACCGGTACCGGGCTTTCCAGCTTTTTTACTTCTTTCAGGGTGCCGGTTACCACCACTTCGTCCATGCTCCGGTCGTCTTCCGTTAGTTCCAGGTTAACGGTCTGGTCCTGTGCCGATACTTTTAAGGTTTGAGCGGCGGTGGCAAAGCCAACCATGGATGCCGTGAGGCGATAGGTGCCGGGCGGTATAGCTTCCAGGCGAAAAAAGCCGCTGCTGTCGGTATGGGTTTTTAAAGAAGTGGGCTCCAGGGTGATGGTGGCCCAGGCTACCGGTTTGCCGGCGGCGCGTGCATGGCCGGAAATGGTACCCTGCTGCCCCCGGACTAAGAGGCAGGTGAAGAGTCCTAAAAGTAAAAAGGTATGTCGCATGTGGTTTTGGTATTCTATGGTGCTAAGTTCAAAGTTAGATTAATCTAACAAGTGGATCAAGTTTTTTTGTGCCGCTTTCTGACGCCTTGAACAACTATGTTTACTTTTGGGCCATGCCTTCGCTAACAGAAGAAAATTATTTAAAGGCTTTATTGGCTTTATCGGTTGGTACCGGCGAAGTGAGTGTGAATGATCTGTCCCGCCACCTGGAAATCAAAATGCCTACGGTAACCAGCATGATGAAAAAGCTGGCCGAAAAAAAGCTGGTGCACTATGCCAGCTACAAACCCATACGCCTGACCGAAAAAGGCAAGCGGGAAGCTGGTGCCATTATCCGCAAGCACCGGCTGACGGAAATGTTCCTGGTGCAGGTGATGGGCTTTGGCTGGGAAGAAGTACACGAAATAGCCGAACAGGTGGAGCACATCCAGGCACCGGCGCTGTTTGAAAAAATGGATGAAATGCTGGGTTTTCCGAAAATGGATCCGCATGGTTCGCCCATACCCGATAAAAGCGGTAAAATAGAATGGCACAGCTATACCCGGCTCAGCGACTGCCAGCCCGGCGAAACCCTGCGCCTGAAGGCCGTACTGGACTCCTCCTCTGATTTTTTAAAATACCTCAACAGCCGCGAGCTGAAACTGGGCCTGAAACTGCAGGTAAAGTCGGTGGAGTCTTTTGACCAAACCATGCTGGTCAGCTACGGCAACCACCGGTCAGAAACCCTGAGTGCCAAAGTTTCGGAAATGCTGCTGGGTGAAAGAGTATAAAAGTTTACCCTTTTTCGTGCTTATCCGGTCAGGCCGTGCCGCCCTTCTTTAATTGATTTTTATACCCGGTGCTGACCTTTTGCCTGGCGGGTTGGGGCTAACGAAAGCGGCCTCCCCGCCCGTATTTAGGCATAAGAATTGAAGCTCCTGATAAGTTTTTTTATTATATTTAAACTGGAACTGCCGGTAACGAAAGTCATTTTCCCTGCCCCCACTTTTTTATTTCGCCAACGGTACCTGTAAAGGTTCTGGTCTGATATAATCTCATAAGAAAGCCGGTTGTAAAACTAAAAGAATTAATACGCTATTGTATGCTTATCCAGTTATTACGCACCAAGGTCCAGCAGCTGATCGTGTCAGAAAGCTCGGAAGATTATCCCGGTAGTATTGCGCTGCCCGACGAGATCATAGATGCTGCAGGGCTGCGGCTTTTTGAACAGGTGCACGTCAATAACCTGACCAACGGCAACCGGATTGTTACCTACGTGGTGCGGAGTAAAAAAGAAGGCTTTGTAACCCTGAACGGTGCCGCCTCCAAACTGTTTCAAAAAGGCGATAAGATCCATGTGCTGGCTTATGGCTATGTAACAGAGCAGGATGCCGAAGCCTTTGAACCCAAAATTATTTATGCCGATGCCGGCAACCGGCTGCTGGAAGTAAAAACGTATGTTTTTTAAAACAACGGCAGCAGATCACCCGCCAATGCTTTAAAACCCATACCCGCTATATGGGTTTTTTAAAGCATTGGCCTCAATCGCTGCCTTCTTCAAAACCCCATAGGATGACATCTTTTACCCGTCTTTTTTGTTTGTGGTTTTCAAATCTGCCAGGTGAATAAACTACTCAAGCATCTGACCGATTGGGGGCACTGGCCCTTTCTTCTTTTTTATGCGCCCTTGTTAGGGGCCTGGTGCTGGTATGGTATTAAAAGCCGCGCCTTCTGGTTTTTTACGCCATCCAATCCCACCATTAGGTTTGGCGGCTTTGAAGGCGAAAGCAAAACTGAATTGTATGAACAATTGCCGCCGCAGCTGTATCCTAAAACAGTGTTGGTGCCTCCGTCCGCTTCCATGGAAGAAGTGCTCCAAAAGGTGGCGCAGCAATCCATTGCTTATCCTTTTATTGTAAAGCCCAATGTGGGGATGAAAGGCATTTTGTTTCGCAAAATTGAAAACGAGCAGCAACTCCAACACTACCACCGCCACATGTCGGCCGACTACCTGGTACAGGAGTGGATCAACCTGCCGCTCGAAGTAAGTGTTTTTTACTGTCGCCTGCCCGGCAGCCCAAAAGGTACCATTACGGCTTTTATTCAAAAAGATTTGCTGGAGGTAACCGGCAACGGCACTTCTACATTAAGTGAGTTGATTCACCAACACCCGCATGCTGCCGCCTGGCTAGCAGAAATCAAACAGCAGCAGGGATATAATTTGCACAAGGTGCTGCCGCCCGGCCAGCGGTTTTATCTTTCGCATGTGGGCAACCGGCTGCACGGCGCTACTTTTGTCAACCTGGCCCATCACATCACCGACAACCTGGTACAACTGTTTGACCGCATCAGCCATAGCGGTAGCTTTTACTTTGGCCGCTACGATATCAAATGTGCTTCGGTGGAGGACATGGAGGAGGGAAGAAATTTTTCCATACTCGAGTTCAATGGCGCCGGTTCTATTCCCAACCACGTATACACGGGCGACTATACCTTGCGGCAGGCTTACCGTGAAATCCTGAAGCACTGGCAGTGGCTGTACCGCATCAGCCGGTGCAATTACAAAAAAGGCATTGCGTACTGGAGTTTTTGGAAAGGGTATGGGTTTTTGAAAAAGTCCAAACAGCACTTCAACAGGTTAAAGCAACTGGATAAAGAACTGATGTTGCCGTAGCGGAACGCTGCGCTCTTATAAAATCTTTTCAAATACCCATAGGTCTTATACTATGGTTACTTCTATGCCCATGCCTTCCAGGTGGTTGACGTAGTGGTCGGGTATGCCGCTGTCGGTAATAACCTGGTTGACTTCTTCTATGCCGCAGATCCGGCCAAAGCCTCTTTTGCCAAACTTGGTGGAGTCGGTGAGTACAATTACTTTTTGGGAGGCGGCAATCATCTGGCGGTTCAGGTGGGCTTCCATGGACGAGGTGGTGGTCAATCCAAATTCTATATCAATACCGTCGATGCCTAAAAATAACTTGCTGCAGAAAAAATCGTTCAGAACCGTTTGGGCATACGGGCCAGTTACGGAAGAAGAACTTTTCCGGACAATACCGCCCAATTGCAGCACCTCAATGGTGGGATGCTTGATCAGTTCCAGCGCCACGTTGAGGGCGGCGGTAATCACCGTCAGGCTTTCTTTGGGCTGTATGTTTTTGGCCAGTGCCAGCACCGTAGTGCCGGAAGCAATAATGATGGAGTCGTTGGGCTCTACCGACCGGGCAGCGGCGGCCCCGATCTTCATTTTTTCCGACGACTGTAGTTTTTCTTTTTCGTTTACTGGCCGGTCTACCGTGTAGGGGTTGTTCATGGTAGCCCCGCCGTGGGTTCTGAAAAGCAGCTTTTTGTCTTCCAGCAGTTGCAGGTCTTTGCGGATGGTGACGGATGAAACATTCAGTTCTTTACACAGGTCCACTACGTTGGCGTAGCCTTCCTTTTTGAGTTTGTTCAATATGAACTGGTGGCGTTCGGTTATGTTAATCATACAATTACGGGTGATAAAAATAGCCAATTGCGGCGGAATGGACCGTTCATATTCTTTGGCGCATAGGTTTTGAATATGGGTTTTGAAAGATTATTTTTGGTTTCGTTTTGCGGATAAATGTTTTATCTCTACTTTTAATTCGTTGAAGAAAGAGGAAAAACGAAATATATTGAAAGCTGATGAAAACCACTACAACTTTTGACCGTAACTTATTGATACATCAACTGGATGCCACGCCCCAATGGGACCTGATTGTGATTGGCGGCGGTGCTACCGGTTTGGGCATTGCGCTGGATGGCGCCAGCCGTGGCCTGTCCACCTTATTGCTGGAGCAGTCCGACTTTGCCAAAGGCACTTCCAGCCGAAGCACCAAGCTGGTACACGGCGGGGTTCGTTACCTGGCGCAGGGTGACATCCGCCTGGTGTACGATGCCCTGCGCGAAAGAGGGATCTTGCTCCAGAATGCCCCGCACCTGGTCAAGCGGCAGGCCTTTATCATTCCTTGCTACAGCTGGTTTTCTAAAATGAAATACCTGATCGGGCTGAAAATGTATGACTGGCTTTCGGGTCGTTTCAGTTTTGGTAAGTCCAGGTTTCTGAATCGAAAGGAGGTAATGGAACAACTACCCGGCATCAACGGCAATAACCTGGCAGGAGGGGTGGAGTATTTTGACGGCCAGTTTGACGATGCCCGGCTGGCGGTGAACCTGGCGCAGACCGCAGCCGAAAAAGGCGGTGTGCTGCTCAATTATATGAAGGTAACCGGGTTGCTGAAATCAGGCGCTAAGGTAAGCGGTGTAACGGCCCAGGATCTGGAGACTAAAAAAGAATACCGCCTGGAAGGCAAGGTGGTGATCAATGCCACCGGTGTATTTGTGGATGACATTCTGCAGATGGATGCGCCGGAAAGCCGACCGCTGGTACGCCCCAGCCAGGGCGTGCACGTAGTGCTGAACAAATCTTTTTTGAACGGCAGCCGCGCCCTGATGATTCCGGAAACCACTGATGGCCGCGTCTTGTTTGCAGTACCCTGGCACAACCACATCCTGGTGGGGACCACCGATACGCCGCTGGACCAGCCTTCCTTGGAGCCGGTGGCCCTGGATAAAGAAGTGCAGTTTATCCTCAGCACCATGCGGCAGTACATGACCAACGCGCCGGACGAAAAAGACGTGCTGAGTGTGTTTGCTGGTTTGCGTCCGCTGGCTGCTCCGCAAAAAGACACCAACAGCACCAAAGAAATTTCAAGGGATCACAAACTGATCGTAAGCGAATCGGGCCTGATCACCATCACCGGCGGCAAATGGACCACCTATAGGAAAATGGGAGAAGAAACGGTAAACAAAGCCATTGAAACCGGTGGTTTAAAGGCCGCTGCCTGCAATACCAAAAACATTCGCATTCATGGCTGTACCAGTCCTTCAAAAACCCATATGGCCGTGTACGGAACTGATGAAATAAATATCAACCAGCTGATCCAGGAAAGCCCGGCACTGAACCAAAAACTGGTGGATCACCTGCCGCATACTGAAGCCGAAGTGGTGTGGGTGGTTCGGCACGAAATGGCCAGAACGGTAGAAGATGTGCTGGCGCGGCGGCTGCGTATGTTGTTTTTAGATGCCCATGCAGCCCTGGAGGCGGCGCCCCGCGTGGCCCGGTTGATGGCGGCGGAACTTCAGAAAGACGAAAGCTGGATAAATACACAAATCGATAATTTTACTCGGTTAGCCAACCGGTACATGCTGGTGCCCAATGGTAAGGTAAATACCGTGGGTGCGCCGGTAAACCTGGCTAAGCAAATGATCTGTTAACGCCAAAACCTCAACCCAAAGACAAATGAGCTTGCCAAACTACATCTTATCCCTCGACCAGGGTACTACCAGTTCCCGCGCCATTGTATTTGACCAAAGCGGCGGTATTGTTTCCATTGCCCAAAAAGAGTTTACCCAAATTTATCCGCAACCCGGCTGGGTGGAGCACGATGCCACCGAAATCTGGTCCACCCAAGCTGCCGTAGCTGCAGAAGCCATCCTGAAAGCCGGACTGACCCCGGCCCACATGGCCGCCATCGGCATTACCAACCAGCGGGAAACCACCGTGGTGTGGGACAAAACAACCGGGCAGCCTGTATGCAATGCTATTGTGTGGCAGGACCGCCGCACGGCCGATTTCTGCAATCAGCTGAAAGAGCAGGGGCATGATGTGTTGATACAGAAAAAAACGGGTTTGATTGTAGATGCCTATTTCTCTGCTACTAAAATCAGGTGGATTTTAGATAATGTAAGCGGTGCCCGTGAAAAAGCCGAAAAAGGCCAGCTGGCCTTTGGTACGGTGGACTCGTGGCTGATCTGGAATTTAACCGGAGGTAAAGTGCATGCAACCGATGTCACCAATGCATCGCGTACCATGGTGTACAACATTCATACGCTGCAATGGGATGAGGAACTGTTGCAGTTGCTGGATATTCCTGCCTCCATGCTCCCGGAAGTCCGTTCTTCCAGCGAAGTTTATGGTGAAACTTCTGGCCAGATACTGGCCACTAAAATTCCCATTGCCGGTATTGCCGGCGACCAGCAGGCGGCCTTATTTGGTCAAATGTGCACGCAGAAAGGTATGGTCAAAAATACCTATGGTACCGGTTGCTTTATGCTGATGAATATTGGCGACCAGCCCATTCTGTCTAAAAACAACCTGGTCACTACCATCGCCTGGAAAATAAAAGACGAAGTACAATATGCACTGGAAGGCAGCATCTTTATAGGCGGCGCCGTGGTGCAGTGGTTGAGAGATGGCCTGGGTATTATTTCCTCTTCGGCCCAGGTAGAAGAGCTGGCGCAAAAGGTGGAAGATAATGGTGGGGTATACCTGGTGCCAGCTTTTGCCGGGCTGGGCGCACCGCACTGGAACCAGTATGCCCGCGGAACCATTGTGGGTATGACCCGTGGCACCACATCGGCCCATATTGCGCGGGCGGCTTTGGAAAGCATCGCGTTTCAAACCATGGAGGTTTTAAAAGCTATGGAAGCCGATTCCGGTGCCGCCATACAGGAGTTGCGGGTAGACGGCGGCGCTACGGTCAATAATTTACTGATGCAGTTACAGGCCGATATCTTACAGTCAAAAGTGGTGAGGCCCGATATTACCGAAACCACCGCCATGGGGGCTGCTTACCTGGCCGGTTTGGCCGTTGGCTTCTGGAAAAACGTGGAAGAAATTCAGGCGCAGTGGAAAGTGAGTCGTTACTTCGAGCCGGATGAAAATACAGACGTCAATACGTTGACAAAAGGCTGGTACAAAGCGGTGAATGCCTGCAAGGCATGGGCTGAATAACAAAATAGCTTAATTCGTTTTCAGGAAGTTCATAAAAAGTTAACATACAATCCACCAAAATTTTATACTGCATGACTGAATTTACAGCCGAATTAATCGGAACTATGCTTTTGATTTTATTAGGCAATGGTGTTGTAGCCAATGTGATCTTAAAAGGCACCAAAGGCTACAATGCCGGCTGGATGGTAATTACAACCGGTTGGGCCCTGGCGGTTTTTGTAGGCGTAGTAATTGCCACACCTTATAGCGGCGCCCATTTAAATCCTGCCGTTACGCTGGCGCTGGCCATTGCACATAAGTTTGCCTGGAGCAAGGTAGGCGTGTATATACTGGCCCAGTTGCTCGGTTCCATCCTGGGATCTTTTTTGGTATGGCTGGTGTACAAAGACCATTTCAATGCCACGACCGAACCCGATACCCAACTGGCGGTATTCAGTACCAGTCCCGCCATCAGTAATTCTGTTTTCAATTTATTGAGCGAGATCGTAGGCACTTTTGTGCTGGTGTTTGTTATTTTTTATTTCACCAATGCAGAAATGGGCGAAGCGAAAACTCCCATAGGTTTAGGGTCTTTAGGCGCTATCCCGGTTGCCTTTTTAGTATGGGCGATCGGCCTTTCGCTGGGAGGAACTACCGGATATGCCATCAACCCGGCCAGGGACGTAGGCCCCCGCATTGCCCATGCTTTGCTGCCCATCAAGCAAAAAGGCAGCAGTAACTGGAAGTATGCTTGGGTACCTATTATTGGCCCTTTCATTGGGGCTGCTATTGCTGCTTTGCTGTATATGTTGTTACAAATAAAATGAATCCTTACTAATTAGAAGAACTGCTTAGAGAGAGCTAATCGATTACTCATGAAAATGAAAGGACTGTTTGCACCGGCGGTGCATAAGGAACTATTGCCCGTAACCCAGGTAGATGCGCATTATAAGAAGTTAAGATGGCAGGTTTTTGCCGGCATTTTTATCGGTTATGCCGGTTACTACCTGGTTCGGAAAAACTTTTCCATGGCCATGCCCGACCTGGTGGCGCAAGGCTACTCAAAAGCGGAACTGGGTATTGCTTTATCGGGTGTTTCCATCGCTTATGGCCTCAGCAAGTTTTTGATGGGCAACGTTTCTGACCGCAGCAATGCCCGGTTGTTTTTATCGCTGGGCCTGTTGCTGTCCGCCATTAGCATGATTGCTATGGGCGTATTTGCTTTTGCCACTTCTTCCATTGCCATCATGTTTCTGATCCTGTTTTTCAATGGCTGGGTACAGGGTATGGGCTGGCCTGCATCGGGCCGTGTCATGGTGCATTGGTTTTCCATAAAAGAGCGGGGTTTTAAAATGTCCATATGGAACACTGCGCACAACATTGGTGGTGGGTTGGTGGGGCCTTTGGCCATTGCCGGCCTGGCTATTTTTGGAAGCTGGCAAAGTAAGTTTTATTTCCCGGGCTTTATTGCATTGATAATTGCACTGATTGCATATCTCTTGATCAGAGACACCCCACAATCCTGCGGACTGCCGCCGATTGAAAAATATAAAAACGATTACTCCAACAATTATACGGAAGCACACGAGCAGGAACTGAGCGCCAGGGAAATATTCTTCAAATACGTATTTACCAACCGCCTGCTCTGGTACATTGCTTTTGCCAATGCCTTT
This sequence comes from Bacteroidota bacterium, assembly GCA_023391895.1. Taxonomy (GTDB): domain Bacteria; phylum Bacteroidota; class Bacteroidia; order Chitinophagales; family Chitinophagaceae; genus Flavisolibacter. The sequence goes on along the minus strand of JAEWAC010000293.1, from coordinate 39,183 downwards.
GTGTACCTGGTGCGTTATGGCGTGCTGGACTGGGCGCCCACTTACCTGGAAGAAGCCAAAGGCTTTTCGCTCAAAGAATCGGGCTGGGCTTACTTTGCCTACGAGTACGCCGGCATACCCGGTACCTTGTTGTGTGGCTGGCTGAGCGACAAAGTTTTTAACGGCCGCCGGGCGCCGGCCACCATCATTTACATGGCGCTGGTTTTGGCTGCGGTGATCCTGTACTGGCAAAACCCGCCGGGTAATCCTCTTATCGACAATATTGCCTTAATCCTTATTGGCTTTTTGATTTATGGACCGGTGATGCTGATTGGCGTGCATGCGCTGGATCTGGTGCCCAAAAAAGCGGCGGGTACGGCAGCGGGTCTTACCGGTTTATTTGGCTACCTCGGCGGTGCCTTGTTTGCCAATATTGCCATGGGTTATGTAGTAGATGCCTGGGGTTGGGATGGCGGCTTTATCGTATTAGTTGCCTCCTGCGTGTTTGCCATGCTATTTACGGCTTTAACCTGGATCAGGGAGAAAAAATAAAATGCTAATTATAAACTTTTAACCTTTTATGCTTATGACAAATTCTATGATTGTTGCTTGCACAAACACTAAGTGGAGACATGTGGTGCTAAGCACAATTCTGCTGTTAGCGGGGCTGATTATGTTTGCCCAACAGCGCATTACTGGCGTCGTAACCAATGCCGCCAACCTGCCGATCTCCAACGTGTCGGTACAGGTGAAAGGTACCAGTCGTGGTACTACGACTAATGAAAAAGGCGCTTTTGCTATTGACGCAAGAGAAAGTGAAACCCTGATGTTTAGTTCTGTTGGTACCACAACAGTGTAGATCAAGGTGGTCAGCCAAAGAAAAAAAAAAGTTACTATGGCTGAATCTACTCAGGAAATGGAAGGTGTCGTGGTGACGGCCCTGGGTATTAAAAGAGCAGAAAAAGCCCTGGGTTATTCTGCGCAGCAAATTGGTGGCGAAGAACTGACGGAAGCACGTTCCAACAACTGGTCCAGTGCATTGTCTGGAAAAGTAGCTGGTTTGCAATTAACACAAGCCGGTTCCGGCCCTGTTAACTCCACCAGGATCACACTCCGTGGGGATATCTCTTTAAATCCAAATAACAACAATGCCCTGATTGTAGTGGATGGTGTGCCGATGAACAATAGAAATATGACATCATCTGGCGTTAACAATGCCTACCAAGCAGGTTCGGGCAACGACGTTCCCGTGGATTTCGGAAACGGCATCCAGGACATTAACCCGGATGATATTGAAAGCATTACTGTGCTGAAAGGACCAGGTGCTACGGCCTTGTATGGCAGCCGTGCCGGTAATGGTGCCATCCTTATTACTACAAAGTCGGGCAGCAAAAAAGACAATGGCATTGGTATTACGGTGAACTCCAACTTCAGTGTTGACAATGTGCTGCGCTGGCCCGATTACCAGTACGAGTATGGCCAGGGCACCGGTAAAGCTTACAATACCGCCGGCCAAAAATATTACTCATATGGCGCATCGGCCGATGGTGCCAGCACCAGCAGCACCAGCAGTGCGTATGGCCCCAGGTTTGACGGCCAAATGTATTATCAATATGATCCTATAACACAAGGGCAGGGTGCGGAACGTACTTTATGGCGTCCTTATAAGGATAATATCAAAGGTTTCTGGAGACCGGGTTATACGCTTACTAACAGCGTTTCAATGGAAGGGGGCAATGATAAAGGAACGGCCCGTCTGTCACTTACACATTCCAAAAACGAATGGAACATGCCCAATACTGGCTTTGAGCGTATTACAGCACAAACCAGCCTGAACTATGCTATTTCCTCAAAACTGAAAATTAATACGAAGGTTAACTTTACTAATAAGCAAAGTGATAACCTCCCTGCTACAGGCTACAACAACCAGTCTATTGCTTATTTCATGATCTTTCAAAACCCCAATGTGGATCTTAACTGGTATAAAGACCGTTGGAAAAAAGGTATGGAGCAGGTGGATCAAATACATCCCTTTAGTTCTTTTATTGACAATCCTTACCTGATTGCTTATGAAATGACCAATGCTATCAATAGCAATAACATAGTAGGAGCTGCATCGGCAACGTACCAGTTCACCAACGATTTAGACCTGATGCTGCGTTCTACACTGAACATGACCAATGAAGACCGCAATCAGCGCCGCCCTTTCAGTACTGCCAATTTTTTAAGAGGTTATTATAAAGAACAGGCGGTTTCCAATTATGAAGTGAACACCGATTTTCTGTTGAGCTATCGCAAGTCTATCTCTGATGATATCAATGTTTCAGCTTCTGTGGGTGGTAATAAGATGACTTACCGTTACAATATGGTGGAAAGCTATATTGACGGACTGGTTATTCCGGGTGTTTACAAGTTAAGTAATGGAATGGCTATTCCTCAGGTAAGAGTGGCGGATAGAAACTATAATGTGAACAGCCTTTATGGTTTGGCAGCATTTAGTTACCAGAACAAATATTTTATTGATTTTACGGCACGTAACGACTGGTCCAGCACCTTGCCGGAATCCAATTGGTCGTTTTTCTATCCTTCTGTCAATACCAGCTTTATCCTGAGTGATATTTTTCAATTACCCAGAGCAGTTTCTTTTGCTAAATTAAGGTTCTCTGCTGCACAGGCTGGTAATGATACCGATCCATATCAAACGCAGAAATATTATGGTACGAGCGAGTTTGCCAGCTCCGGTTCTATTGACCCCGTTTTGTTCAATGCCAATTTAACGCCTGAAATTTCAACCAACTACGAAGGTGGTTTGGACATCCGGGTGCTGCAAAACCGTTTGGGTTTGGATGTGACCTTGTATAACAATACCACCAGAAACCAGATTGTGAGAGTGCCCCTGGATCCAACAACGGGTTATTCCTTTGCCATTTTAAATTCCGGCAAGGTGCGTAACCGTGGTGTTGAGCTGGTACTGAATTCCAAGAATATTGCAACCCGCAACTTTAGCTGGAGCACCACCATTAACTGGGCAAAGAATGATAATGAAGTATTAGAGCTGGCCAAAGAATTTGAAAGCGCTGGAAAGCAGGATATTGGTTATGGCGGTAACGCTACCATCCAGGCGCGTGTTGGCGGTACTACCGGAGATATTTATGGCTTTGGGTTTGTACGCTCTCCCGACGGACAAATCGTGTATAATGCTAATGGTTTGCCTGTACGTCCGAGCGACATCCAGTACATTGGTACTGCCTTTGCTGATTGGAAAGGTGGCATTCAAAACGAATTCTCCTATAAGCAATTCCGCTTCAGCTTTTTGATTGATGGCCAGTATGGTGGTATGATCTATTCGCAATCGCACCACAAAATGACTGAGCAGGGTAAATTACAACATACGCTGCGTGGCCGCGAAGAAAACTATATTATTGGTGAAGGTGTAGTAGCAGATGGTGGAGGTTATAAACCCAATACCACCAAGGTAGTGCCGGTTGACTATTTTACAGAATACTACCGTCGTGCTAACGTGGAAGCCAACACTTTTGATGCTTCGTACGTGAAATTAAGAGAAGCAAGAATTGAGTACAGCATTCCTAAATCAAAATTGAACAATACATTCATTCGCCAGGCTACGTTTGCCATCTATGGTCGTAATCTGTTAATGATAACCGACTTCCCCATATTTGATCCGGAAACAGCTGCACTCAATGGTAATACCTTGCTGCCGGGAGTAGAAATGGGGCAGTTACCATCTACCCGCACCATGGGCGTAAATCTGACAGTAAGGTTTTAAGACATTGCCAGTAAATGAATTCAAAAAGTATTAAATCATGAAGAAAACTCACTTTATTGCTGCCTGTGTCTTTGCCATTAGCAGCTTAACGATTTCCTGTACAAAAGATTTCAAGGAAATCAATACCGATCCGAACCGGATTGACCAGATAAGCCCTGGTACCTTATTAAATCCCATCATCTATGAAATGGCCAGCTTTAACATGAACAGGGCCGATGCCATTACTTTTGATTTGATGCAGGTATCTCTTCCTTTTCCAAGTGTTACGGGTGGTCTTCACCGGTATGATGTTACTGAAAACACCGGTAACAGCACCTGGAATACCTATTACAAGTGGATCACGAATGTAAAGGAGATGTATGCCGCTTCTGTAAAAGCCCAGGATCCCAATTATCAGGCCATAGCCATGACGTTGAATGCATGGATTTATGCTAACCTTACAGATGTTTTTGGAGATGTGCCCATGGATGAAGCCAGCAGGGGAGATGAAGGTGTTTTTCAACCCAAATTCAATAAGCAGGAAGAAATTTACCCCAGGCTGTTGCGTGACCTGGATTCGGCTAACAAACTGTTTGTTACCAATCGCCAGATGATTTATGGAACGGATATTCTGTTTGCAAATAATGTAACCAAATGGAAAAAGTTCTGCAATTCCTTGCATATGCGTTTGTTGTTGCGCTTGTCCCGTAAAGCAGAGGTGGATTCCTACACCAAGCTGAAAGCGATGATCGATAATCCTGCTGTTTACCCGGTATTTACCAGCAATGCTGAAGCTGCCGTATTAAATCTTACAGGAATCACCCCGCTGATCTCTCCCTGGGGGCGCCCCGTAGACTTTACCACCTTTAGAGCTGCCGGTAAATTTTTTCTGGACAGCCTGAACGCAATGAACGATCCGCGTCGTCCTAAGTTTGCTTCTGAAGCCCGGGATAAAACCACCAATGCATCCATAGGCTATGTAGGTATACCCAGCGGCTATAGTGGCAGTGAAAACCAGTTCAATTATCTGCCTTCTAATCTGCAGCAGGCATTGGTAACAGCGCCGATGATTGTTCCTATACTGCCTTATGCGGAAGTGGAATTTATCAAGGCCGAAACGGAACTGAAAGTGGGTAGTGACGATAAAGCCAAAGCAGCTTATGAAAAAGGCGTTAAAGCAGCTATGGAACAATGGGGTGTAGTGGTGCCGACTGATTATTTTGCAAATACCTATGCTGCCTATAACGGCACTTTGGAACGCATCATGCTGCAGAAATATTATGCGCTATTTTTTGTAGACTACCAGCAATGGTTTGAGTACCGCCGCACAGGGTTTCCACAGTTGCCTAAGAATGACGGCATGCTGAACAATAAGGAAGTGCCATCACGTTTACCTTATCCTATTGCAGTACGCACCAATAACCCGACTAACTATCAGGAAGCGGTAAAATGGATGGGTGCTGATGATATCAATACCAAAGTTTGGTGGCAAAGACCTTAATCAACTATGCTTTACTGTTTATACAAATAAGGTAGTGTTCTATAACACTACCTTATTGTTTTTTGCAATTGGGCTTTTAGACTAGTTCATTGCTTTTGAAGGCACTCACATTAGTAGACCAGGTTTGTAATAACCCAGCCTAATCAATTACATGGGCTTTTGAAACTTCTGTTGTTATCAAGGAGCTTCAATCATCTTAAAACACATAATAGAAATGCAAAGAAGAACATTTTTACAAAGCATATTCTGGCTGACCGGTGGTTTGCTGGCCAGTTGCAGCAAGCCTTTTGCCCTGGCCAGATCCGGCAGTAAAAAAATCAAAGGAAAAATTCTGGCGCAAGGAAAAGGAGTGGCCAATGTGGTGGTGAGTGATGGCTTTAACGTGGTGCAAACCAACCGTGATGGCGCTTACGAACTGCTGTTGTCGTCCCGGTCGGAGCATGTTTTTGTTTCGGTGCCGTCGGGTTATGCCATGCCGCATCAAAACCACATTGCCCGGCATTATCAGGTGATTGAAGAATCCGGCAAAGACCTGGACTTTCACCTGGAGCCGCTGACCGTAGATGACAACAAACATCAGTTTATCATCTGGGCCGACCCGCAGGTAAAAAACGAAAAGGACGTAGCCAAGCTCATGACCCAGTCGGTACCCGATGTGCAGCAGTATGTACAGTCGCAGCCGGCCGGCACTTTATTGCATGGCATTGCCGTTGGTGATATTGTATGGGACGAGCAGGAGTTGTTTGCCCGCTACAATGAGGCGGTGGACCAGTGTGGCATTCCTTTCTTCCAGGTGCTGGGTAACCATGACATGGATTACAACAAGGGCGGCGATGAAATGTCGGATGCCGGCTTTAAAAAAATGTACGGTCCTGCCTATTATTCTTTTAACCGGGGCCAGGTGCACTACGTGGTGCTGGACGATGTTTGGTACCTGGGCAGCGACCGCAATTACAAAGGTTATATCAGCCCGGAGCAACTGGAGTGGCTGAAGAAAGACCTTTCTTTTGTACCGTCCGATAAATTAATTGTATTGTGCCTGCACATACCGGTACACAGCGGGGTGGAAAACCGCCAGGCCCTGTATGATATTTTGAAACCTTTTAAAGTCCATATCATGTCCGGCCATACCCACCACAACCGAAACGTGATCAAGGACAATATATACGAGCACGTGCATGGTACGCTCTGTGGTGCCTGGTGGACCGGCCCGGTTTGTGAAGATGGAACCCCTTCGGGTTATGGGGTGTATGAAGTAGAGGGTACTGAACTGAAATGGCATTACAAATCGGTAGGGAAAAACAAGGATTATCAGCTGAGCACACAGGTGTATACCAACGAAAAAGGCGAGAAGGAACTGCAGGCTAATGTATGGAACTGGGACCCGCAGTGGAAGGTAGAGTGGTGGGCTGATGGCACCTACCAGGGCACCCTGCAGAATGTAACTGCTTTTGATCCGCAGACGGTGGCACTTTACCTGGGCAAGGAACTGCCCAAAGGCCGTCCCTTTGTAGAACCTAAAAAAACAGAACACGTATTTCCGGTAACCGTTCCGGCGGGTGCCCGGCAACTAAAAATAGTGGCTACTGACCGCTTTGGAAAAAAGTACGAGGCCATTGCAAATGTTTAAAAACCCTATATGATGAAAAAGAGTTTCTTGTTATTGCTGCTGGCCGCAGCGGTAGGTCACATGCCGGCTGCCTGGGGTCAGGAAAAAGACTGGGACAGCACCTTTAGGCCCAATAATTATGCATTAAAAGTGGGACAGTTTAAAAGCTATCCCAACTCAACGAAGGATATTATCTTTTTAGGCAACAGCATCACTGCCGGCACCGACTGGAGCGAGTTGCTGGGCATGACCCATGTACGCAACCGGGGCATTTCCGGCGACATTACCTTTGGCGTACTGGAGCGGCTGGAAGAAGTAGTGGAAGGCAAGCCGGCCAAGGTATTTGTGCTGATTGGTATCAATGATATTTCCAGAAACATTCCAGACAGCCTGATCATCTGCAATTACCGGAGCATTATTCATGGTATCAAAAAAGGCTCGCCCAAAACCAAGATTTACTTTCATACCTTGCTGCCAGTAAACAACGAGTTTATTCAGTTTAAAAACCATTACAATAAAGATGAACACATCTTATGGGTAAATGAAAAACTGAAAAAGCTGGCCCGGGAAGAAAACATAACCATCATCGATCTGTACCCGCATTTTTTAAACAGAGACAACAAACTCGATAAAAAATACACGCAGGATGGCCTGCATTTGAATGCGGAAGGATACAAGGTTTGGACATCGGTATTAAAAAAAGGCAATTACTTAAAATAAGTACTATGAAAATGATTCGATATTCACTGGCAGTTTTGTTATTGTCCGCTTTATCTTGCACTACGGTTAAAAAAAGCCAGCACACCATGTCGTCAGCACTTGACCTGCAGGGCCACCGCGGGGCCCGCGGCCTGATGCCGGAAAACACCATTCCGGCCATGCTCAAAGCCATTGACCTGGACGTTACCACGCTGGAAATGGATGTGGTTATATCCAAAGACAATAAGGTGGTGGTGTCGCACGACCCTTATTTTTCCCATAGCATCACAACCACTCCCCAGGGCAAGCATTTGACCCAAAAAGAGGCGACGAACTACCTGCTGTACCAGATGCCGTATGACAGCATTAAAAAGTACGATGTAGGTTTAAAAACCCATCCCGATTTTCCGCGCCAGCAAAAAATGGCAGTGCATAAACCATTATTGTCCGACCTGATTGATGCTGCTGAACAATATGCGGCGCAGAAAGGCAAAAAAATGTTGTACAACATTGAAATCAAATCCAAACAAGGCTTTGACGGCACCCGCCACCCCGAGCCGGCCCGTTTTGCCGACCTGCTGGTGGATGTGTTAAAAGAAAAGAACATCCTGGGCCGGACCACCATCCAGTCGTTTGATGTGCGGGCCCTGAAGTATGTGCACCAGCAGTATCCTAATATTGTGCTTTCTTACCTGGTGGAGGTAACCGCTGAACCCTTGCAGGCACAATTGGATAAACTGGGTTTTGTACCCCCCATTTACAGCCCGCATTATTCCATGGTTAGCAAAGAGCTGGTAGCCCAGAGTCATCATCAAAACATGAAAATCATACCCTGGACTATCAATAATATAGAGGGTATCAATGCCTTGGTGGATATGGGTGTGGATGGTATCATATCCGATTATCCCGATTTATTTGCCGAGATCAAAAAGAAAAAATAAACCGAAAAAGAGCAACAGGAACCCACCTGTTGCTCTTTTTTTGACCTTACTGGCGCTTTTGATATGATCCCCTCCACTAGGATGGATACAGGTTGTTGATAACCTTTCCTGCTTTTCTCCTGGAGCCTGGCGGCTCCTTTCTTTTACCGGCCGTTGCCCATTTGTTACGTTTGCCCTACCATTTTCCCTCGCCGCCTGGCCTGGAATAAAGTAAATTGAAGTCTTTTATGAAAGCATTAGCATGGAATGACGTATCTTTATAAAGTTAATATTCTCACGCTCTTGGCAGACTAGATAATCTTCATTCGTTAAGCATCATCCAGTCACACGGATGATGAGATATAAAAAAGCCGGCTTTTCTTTGTTGTACACTGCATGGGCCGGTACTATTTACCGTTAATTATAATAATTTTTACCAATTGACATTTGAACAATTAGGGCTTATAGAGCCTTTATTAAAGGCTTTGAAAAAAGAAGGCTATACCACGCCTACGCCCATTCAACAACAATCTATACCGGTTGTATTACAAAATAAAGACCTGCTGGGTTGTGCTCAAACCGGCACCGGCAAGACCGCGGCCTTTGCGCTGCCCATTTTGCAAATCCTGCAGCAGGATCCTTCTTCCGGAAAAGGATACCGCCACATCAGGGCTTTGGTTTTAACGCCCACCCGCGAGCTGGCGAGTCAAATTGATGACAACTTTACGGCTTACGGACGTTTTACCGGGCTAAAGCAGGAGGTAATTTTTGGAGGCGTATCGCAGCATGCGCAAACCCTTGCCCTGCGCAACGGCACAGACATCCTCATTGCTACGCCGGGCCGCCTGCTGGACCTGATGAACCAGGGCTACGTGCACCTGGATCACCTGGAGGTATTTGTACTGGACGAAGCCGACCGCATGCTGGATATGGGTTTTATACACGATGTAAAAAAGATCGTAAGAGAACTGCCCCAGGAAAGACAAACCCTTTTCTTTTCGGCCACCATGCCGCCCCAGATTGCCGGCTTGGCCGACAGCTTATTGAACCAGCCGGTTAAAGTGGAAGTAACACCGGTTTCTTCTACCGCCGAAAAAGTAGAACAGTCGGTTTATTATGTGGGCAAGCGCGACAAGCAGGCCCTGCTGATGCACTTGCTGCAGGAACAAAACATCAAACGTACGCTGGTTTTTACCCGTACCAAGCATGGTGCCGACCGGGTAGCCAAAGACCTTAAAAAAGCCAATATCACAGCTGATGCCATTCATGGCAATAAATCGCAGACGCAACGGCAAAAGGCACTATCCAATTTTAAAAGCGGCCGGCTGAAAGTACTGGTAGCTACCGATATTGCCGCCCGCGGTATTGACGTAGACAACCTGGAGCACGTTATTAATTTTGATTTGCCCAATGTACCGGAAACGTATGTACACCGCATTGGCAGAACCGGCCGTGCCGGCGCCAGCGGTATTGCCTTGTCGTTTTGTGATGGCGAGGAAAGAGCTTTCCTCAAAGACATCAACAAGCTGATTGCACAAAGCATTCCGGTAGTAGGCAATCATCCCTTTATGCCGGCGCAAACCGATGTGGCGCACCGTCCGGATGTGCAAAAATCGGCACCGGCCCGAAAAGGTGGCCGCAACTACCAAAAGCCGAGGAAACGTTACCATCATACTCCTGCCAAAGGATAAAGAAAAAGCACCCCTGGGGTGCTTTTTTTCTATTACGGCCAGTATGGGGAAATGAAAGCGTTGATGCAGTCATAACCGTTGGTGTCAAAGACCTGTCTTAGCGGCCAAAATAATGGGCCGCAACGCCGTTTCCTGCTTCACGGCTCTTTTAGAATAGCCATAAAAGAATTAAATTTATTACAGCTGGCAACGTCTTTATTATACCTGCTTTTCTTCTGTACAAAGCTGCGGCTTTTATGGCATCAATAAGCCTCCTGCCACTCAAACCACCATTTCATTGATGGCATAGAAAGCCCCGCTTTAAGGATGCTGGCCAGCGCCGCCACCAAATAGAGGAACATGAAGCAAGTCACCTTTACATACAATGAAAGGGAATACAGCTGCAGTATGGAAGAAAGTACTGAAGCCCTGCCTTATTTCTACTGGTGTTTTTTTGAAGACGAGAGCCTGGTGCAGGAAATAGGCGACAGCATCACGTTTGAGTACGACGGCACCAATTTAGAAACTACGGAAATTTATCCTAAAAAATATGAAGCCATGATTGCCGAAATAAAGGAAAAAGAAGCGGCTTATATACACCAGCTCTAACCTTCGGAGTGGCTATGAAAGCCTGGATTATTGATGAAAGAACAAGCCTTTAGGAAAAGCAGTTTCTTATTCTCAATTGTTTTCAGCTTTATGAAATGCTGTCGTCAATGGTTAATGGTGAATACCCAATCATCATACGGATAATCATTTTGTATTAAAACTGTTATGTTACAAAAGCTCTGGCGTCTGCTGCGTTTGTTGCCGCTTCCAGGTTGTTTTATTTCTCTGATGAGATCAAGTGTTCGGAACAAGGGTTAAATAAATCGTTTTCTTACCACTTTTTCAAAACCCCATATGCGCATCTAATGTATTATGGCTGATTGGCTGGGACTAAAAAGGATCAGGTTGTTTTTTACTTTCCATGGCGGCTTCCTTATCGTACAAGAAACGGATCATAGCGCTTTTGGTTTCGGACGATGACAAAAACAGGCGATAGCGTTTTTCACCGGCCGTAATGATCAGCAGGGCCGTATTGGGTGGAATGGAGCCCAGGTTTTCGGCCACCATTTCTACTTCCTGAAAGGTGTTATTCAGGTCTACCCTGATAAATGTGGTAATGGGTTTGGCGGTTAACAGCTGGTGGGAAAGAATCACTTTTTTGTTGACCAGTACGGTGATGGAGTCGCCGTCAATCTGGCCGTTGTCGTAAAAGTCCAGTCTGATTTCGCCGGTGTCTACCGCTATTTCGGGCACTTCTTTAAAGGCTGATTCTTTAATGCGGTACAGCACAATTGAGCCAATGGAGCAGTCGGTTCCGGTGCCCATGATCTTGCCGTCCCAACTGCCACTGAGGGTTTCCTGATTGCCGTTGACGCTGTACTCCAGCTGGTAGTTTTTAATGCAGACTTTGCAGTGCGATGGTATTTTAAAAGTGGTTACATCGCCTTCGCGTAAGGTGATTTTTTTGGTAGCGGCATCATACTCGCCGCGCATTTTCTTTTTTACATAGTTGTTGATGTCGAGGTAGTGGTAAGAATCGCCGGAAGCAACGGCACCTTTAACAGATATTTGCAGTTCAATGTTGTTCACAGGAAAGCAACCACCGGTCATGGTTAAAGTACCTTTCCAAAAGCCGCTTAAATCCTGCGCATCTCCCGTCAAACAGCTTAAACAAAGGATCAAAGCTATCGTTAAAAGCCTTCTCACTTCTTTAAATTAGTAACAATTCTATACCCGGAAAAGAAAATTATGCCAGGGGCCTTACAGCTATATAAATGCATTTCTGCGGTTTTATTGCTGAGTCGTTTGTTTTTTGTCAAAAAATTAGCAATTGAATGCAGATCATGCCGAGCCTTGCACGCCCATACCTGATGTTGCCCGGCGGCATCATGCATGCTGATAAATAAATGATGCTTTTAATGTGTATAAGTTTTGCGCAATGCCGTATAACGTATTAAAATCAGCAGAAGCTGTAATGTGAATAATCGTCGACGTTCCTAAAAACAAAATGGGGAATTGCACAACTTGCAGATGAGCGTTATATTAGTGTTATCAGAGATAATTCAATATCGATGAAAAGCAAAAACCGTTCATTAAGTTTTCACCCTCTCTTTTTGGAGAGGGTTTTTTGTGTCCTCCCGAACACGTTTCCTGCCAACCGCTTTAACGTTTAAAAAGTCCATATTAAAATTAATGGTCGCATTTTCAAATACGTCTTTCGTTTGAGCGATGCATTCAAAATCAAAACTTCTTCAAAAACCCATACGAAGATGACAGTTAACGGATGATAGTTGACAGGGAGAAACTCTTTCAAAACCCCATAGAGCGGCCCTCCCTCTTATCACTCCCCGGTGGAAAGGGAGGGCAGACAGTTGATTTTAATTCAGCTTAAGAATTGACACATGGGCTTTTGAACCTTTTTCAACTTTTGATGAAAAGAAGGTGAACTTTTTCAAAAGCCCATAATGAGGGCTGCCACTTTTAAAAACCCATATCTTTTTCATGTGTAACATTCATTACACCTCCGCGGCATCAACCATGCAACTGCTTCAAAAGTCCATACGATTAAAAACACCTGCCCATCTATTCATCATTCATTACTCATCATTCACTATTCACTTCCGTCACACTTCCTGTCGTAAAACTTCCAGGGGCGGCCGGGTCAGCACATCGCGGCTGTTGGCTAATCCAATGACCACGGTGAGCAGCGAAATGGCTACAAACACAAACAGGATGGGTAGGAGCGGTGGCGTAAAACTGGTTTCAAAACTATAGTGCGCCAGGGCCCAGCTGCCCCCCAGTGACAACAAAATACCGGTGGCCGCTGCCAGGGCACCCAAAAAGAAATACTCCAGCGCCGTAATGGTAAAGATCTGCCGGCGGCTGGCGCCCATGGTACGCAGCAACACACTTTCCTGTATGCGCTGGTACTTGCTGATGAGCACCGAGGCTACCAATACCACCAGGCCCGTAATAATGCTGAAGGCCGCCATGAAACGAATGACAAAACCAATTTTATCCAGTATGTCGTCCAGCACACTCAGCACCAGCCCCAGGTCGATGATGGATACGTTGGGAAACTGCTGCACCACCGCCTGCTGAAAGCTGGCTGAGACTTCGTTGGAGGGCACCCGGGTAAGCAGTACATGAAACTGGGGCGCTTCTTCCAGCACGCCGGTAGGAAAGACCACCAAAAAATTGGTTTGTATGCGGTTCCAGTCTACTTCGCGCAGGCTGCCTACTACGGTAGGAATAATGCTGCCCTGTACATTGAAGGTAAGCGTATCGCCAATTTTAATATGGCTGCGCCTGGCAAAGCCCTGCTCCAGCGAAATATAAACTGTGCCTTCGGGGCCGTCTGTCGTGCCGTGCCATTTACCTTCTGTAATTTTTTCGGACGCCGTAACCGAGTCGCGGAACGTAACCCGGTATTCACGGCTAAAGATCCAGCGGGGCATGTCGATGGTGCTGTCCTGCTGCAGGCGGCTGGCTGTAAGGTCGTTGATGGACTCCAGCCGCATGTTTACAATAGGCACGGTGCCGTTGACCGGCAAACCTTGTTGCCGGGCCAGCTGTTCCACGCCTTGCCGCTGGGCGGTTTGTATGTCAAACAAAACAATATTGGGCTGGTTGCCGCTGGCCGAAAGCGTCACCCGGTTCATGAGGATGCCTTGTACAAAAAACAGCGTACAGATAAAAGCGGTGCCCAACCCGATGGCAACGATCAGTATGCTGGTTTGGTTGTTGGGCCGGTATAAATTTGCCAGTCCCTGCCGCCACAGGTAACTCCACGAGCCGGGAAAAAAACGCCTGACCAGTCCCATCAGCAACAACGCCATGCCGGCCAGGATTAAAAAAGCCACCACCACACCGGCGGTAAACGAAACCGTTTCTTTCCAGTTGTTCAGCTGCAGGTAGGTAAACGAAAAAACAAACGCCAGGATCAAGCCGTACACCAGCCACTTTACGGGGTCGCGCAGCAGGTGGGTAGACTGAAACGAAAGCCGCAACGTATTAAGCGGCGATATTTTGCGCACCGACACCAGCGGCAGCAGGGCAAATAGAAGCGAAATAATCACACCCAGTGCAATGCCCTGGCCGATGGACGGCCAGGAAACATCCGTGGTGATTTCAATGGGTACAAAATCTTTGATCACCAGGGGCAAAAACTGCTGGATCAGCGTACCCAGGGCGGCACCAATGACCGAACCGATAAACCCGATGCCCACAATCTGGATCAGGTAAATTAAAAAGGCCTGCGAAGCTTTGGCACCCAGGCACCGCAGTATGGCAATGGTATTGATCTTTTCCCGCACATAAATATGAATGGCACTGGCTACCCCAATGCAGCCCAGCAGCAAGGCTATAAAACCTACCAGCGCCAGAAAACGGGTCAGGTCACGAAAGGAGCGGCCCGTATCTTCTTTTTGGGTTTCGATGGTGTCGTAGTAATAGCCTTCTGCCTCCAGCCGCGGTTCTATCTTTTTTACCAGCTTATCCATATTGACCGGCTGGTCGTATTTGAAAAAATATGTGTAGGTAATGCGGCTGCCTTTTTGCTGCAAGCCGGTTTGCTGCAGGTACTGCAGCGGAATATACACCACCGGGGCTACCGATGTGGATACGCCGGTTTGGCCGGGCGCCTTCAACAAAGTGCCGGCAATGGCAAAGGTTACGTCACCCACTTTGATGGAGTCGCCCACCTTGGCATTGTACTGCAGCATCAGGGTTTGGTCCACCACGGCCTGCTGGCTGTTTTTAAAAGTTTTGCCTGCTGCAGCTGGCGTTGTTTCCAATTCGCCGTAGTAGGGAAAATCGCCTTCCAGGGCCCGCACCTGCACCAGCCGGGTACCACCGCTTTTGGGAAAAAGAATCATAGAGGCAAAACTGCGCTGCTCCGAGCGGCGATTACCCAGCGAATCGATCAGGCTCCGCGCAGCTTTGGTAGCAGGCTTGTTGCCGGTAATTTCCAGATCAGCGCCCAGCAGGGTAGCCGCCTGCTGGTCAATATCCTTCCGCAGGTTATCACCCAGGGCGTATATGGCTACCAGGGCGGCAATGCCCAGGATAATAGAAGATACAAACAACAATAGCCGGGATCGGTTGCGGCGGCTGTCCCGCCAGGCCATGGTAGCCAGCCAGGAGAGTTGTAAAGGCCTTTTAGCGTTCATGCTTTTTTCTTTAAAATGCTATATTACGTTATGTTGCGATATGGGTTTTTAAAGGTTTTTCGGTGCTGTGGATCGGCTGCCGGTGATCGTTTTTTATTTGTTGTCAATCTTTTTCAAAACCCCATATGCGTGTTTCTGTCCAAACGATTGTTAAGCTACTTCCATCTCCAGGTTGGTAGGCTCATCCGAAACAATGCGGCCGCCTTTGATGCGGATGATGCGCTTAGTTTTGGAGGCCAGGTCCAGGTCGTGGGTTACCAGTATCAGGGTGGTGCCGGCCTGCTTGTTGAGGTCAAACAGGAGGTGTACAATTTTTTCGCTGGTTTCTGCATCCAGGTTGCCCGTGGGTTCGTCGGCAAACAAAATGCGGGGCTGGTTGGAAAAAGCCCTGGCCAGCGATACCCGTTGCTGTTCGCCACCGCTTAGCTGGGCCGGATAGTGATGACCCCTGTCTGCCAGGCCCACCTTATCCAGCAGGTCCAGCGCCCTGGCCCGGATGTTTTTTTCGCCCCTCAGTTCCAGGGGCACCATCACGTTTTCCAGGGCCGTGAGCGTAGGTAGCAACTGGAAGTTCTGGAAAATAAAACCAACATACTGGTTGCGAACCTGGGCCCGCCGGTCTTCGGATAAATGATCGAGGCGGATGTGGTGCAGTTCCACCATGCCGGAAGTAGAACGGTCAAGGCCGGCGCACAGTCCCAGCAGGGTGGTTTTGCCGCTGCCCGAAGGGCCTACAATGGCCATGGTTGAACCTGCTTCTACTGCAAAGTTGATGTCGTCCAGCACGGTCAGTGTGCGGCCTGCACTTTGATAGGTTTTGCTCAAGTGCTGTATGTTGAGTATCGTTTCCACCAGTGTTTTTGTTTTATCTTGCTGTTTAAGAATATCCAAGCCGGCAATGCCTGGTTGGTAACAAGGCAGCCTTACGTAAAAATACCGGATTCAGTAATTTTAAAATGTTACCAACACGTTTAAATCTTTATTTGTTCAGTTTATAAACGCATTTGATGAATAAGGTTCTATATTATTTTTTACTGTGGAGTTGTTTGATAGCCGCCGCCTGTAGTAACAGCGACAAGCCGGCCAGCGCACAACATAAGAACAGTGCACCCAAAGAAACGGCGGCTGCGCCAAGGAATGTGAAGACCATCTTGTTTTTTGGCAACAGTCTTACCGCCGGATACGGCCTTGAGCCATCGGAGGCTTTCCCAGCCCTGATCCAGGCAAAGATCGACTCGCTGGACCTGCCTTACAAAGTGGTAAATGCCGGTGTCAGTGGCGAAACTTCCTCGGGCGGCAACAGCCGCATTGACTGGATCTTGCGCCAGCCCGTGGACGTGTTTGTGCTGGAACTGGGGGCTAACGACGGCCTGCGGGGCATACCGGTAGCCGAAACCCGCAGGAACCTGCAGTCTATTATTGATAAAGTAAAAGAAAAATATCCCGATGCCAAACTGGTACTGGCCGGTATGCAGGTACCGCCCAATATGGGGCAGCAATATGCTACGGAGTTTCGCAACCTGTATACCGAACTGGCCCAAAAAAACAATATGACATTGATACCGTTTTTACTGGAAGGGGTAGGAGGCGTAGCCCGGCTTAACCTGCAGGATGGCATTCACCCCACAGCAGAAGGGCAACACATTGTAGCAGAAAATGTATGGAGCCTGCTGAAAACTGTTTTGTAACAGGTTTTCTCTAAGGGTTATTTTTGGTGGAGTTATGCAATGATAGAACGGAGAAGGAATTGTTGTGCAGGAAGTTTCTGTCTAAACCAATGAATCCTTATTCTATGGTTGATTAAGGGTTCATTGGCGAAAGGTATTACTTGTCCTGTATAACATCTATTCAGTGTTGTGTGTTCGTTTTATTTTCCAATAAGAACATTGTATTCTGCTGGTATTTTCACACCTCGAAAATGGTTGGTCAAACCATAGAACATCAATCCTGTTACTATCATACCCAGGGCCAAAATTGCTTTTGCTTGCCTTCGTGGTGTCCAGTTAAAGACAGTTTGTTTCATTTTCTTGTTGTGAATCGCTGCTAAATGCCCAAAAAATGAAAGGGTGGCAAGTAAGTAATAAGGAATAAAAAACAGGTTGAATGGAAAGGTATTCAATCCCGCTACTCCATAATAAAAGTTAGTGTCCAGGTTCAATAAAGTACGTCCGACTAATACAGAGCCAACATGAATAACAAAGAAGGCTGCCAGGTAAAGGCCTGTCCAAAGATGCAGCTTATCAAGGCCGCTGACGGCTGCCTTTCGGTTCTTTTTAAAAAGTTTTATTCCGGATACAATTTGTACAAGCACGGCCATTAACAGAATGATTTCCACAAGGATGTTACGGTAAAAAACGCGCAAACCGTTCATAACTTCAATATGCTTGACTGCCCCGGCAATACTAAAGAGATGATTGAATAAATGAAGCCCTACAAAAACAGTTAGCAGAATTCCGGATAGGTAATGAAGCCTTGTGGTAGTCAATTTTGATTGTGGGTTTTGGTTACTTAAAAATATCACACAATAAAGTGGGGCTTTATACCGTACCAGTATTCTGGCGCTGCTGCCTCACTCTCTTGATGAAGCAAATATCAATTTTTTTGCTGAGCACATATTCTTTTGCTTGTGTTGTATGAAGCCTGTGTGTTTGTTGCGCAACTCAAAGCAGGGAGATAAAGCGCAATTTGATACGGGTGAACATGAGATGTGAGTTTTAAAACAGTTGAAGTATTTACATCCGACATTCTCATGGCCTTTGTTCAGCAAAAACCAACTTTAAATCAATCCTTTTTGAGTTGTGCAACGGCCACCCATGTTAGCGGTGGGCTTTCAGTCAAACCAGTTCAGAGAATTCCAGTAAACTCCCATTTGTCCTCTGTTTGTCATATCCTGTTTGTTGATGGAGCTAGGCAATTCTGTATCAGCTTGTTTCAATTTTCTCTGAAGTTCATCATATTCACTGAATCGCTCAAAAACATAGTCCCAGGTGGCGTAGTAGCTTAACATCCATTCTAATTCATAATCTATTAGGTTTTGCCTCAACCTTCTTTCCAAAGTATGGATTATTCTATTTTCAGCCTCGGCATTTAAGTCATTAATTCCTGTAAAGCATGGCGGCTCAACTAATGCGTACCAAATTAAAAATAGCCCTCTTTTTAGAGCCTCTAAATCCTGCTTGTGTAGGTCAGCGTATGCTTTATGTATTACCTTGTATCGTTCAAAAACCCCATTTTTTTTGAGCTGTGCGGACTTTTCTTCCATTTTACCGTCTAAAGACGTCACAATTTTATAAAGCTCCATTTCTCTATCTGCTAATTCTTGAAGTGTCATTTTGGTTTGCCGCTAACGAACAGAGCTTTCTGAAGTGGCAGGTGTCTGGGTTACTTCAGTATTGCTTTTGTTCTGTGGTGGATTATTGTTTGAAGTTGAAGATAGCTATGAGCTGCCATTTCAGGAAGCTGGTGTTATACGCTGCTTGGTCTTACTTGTTTAAGATAAGTGACTCCAATGTAAATTGGTTCTCTTTTATCTTGGCAGCATCAAACTTAATTAAGCTAAAAAAACGATTGCTGACAATATCATTCGCATCGATTTTTGTCAACCCAGCTTGGAAAGAGTAATACTGACCATTTGCCATCGTCACATAATAGTACAATTGCTGAATAGGAGCAGCACTCTCCTTAGCAATCAACTTAATCATTAACCCTCTGCTGCCTCCTATTTTAGCATCGGCAACCGTCATGTCATATTGATTTTGGGGAACGTTTGTCATCAACCCATTTACAAAGCCTGCCAAGCTGATTTGAAGGTCTTTTCCTGATCCAATTTTCATTAAAGTATCGTAATAGTTAAAGGAAATGTAACAATCCTTCTCATTACCGCTAAAAGCCTTTACATATCCTTGTTGAGATAACTGCGTATTCGCAGGTAAGCTAAGGGTCAATATTTCATTAAAGGGTTTTATTACCCATGAAGAGTCCTGTGCACAAACATTTCCTGATATAAAAAGGAGCAAGAGCAGTCTAATTATTCTCATAAGATGGCGTATAACACGAAAATATACGCCGTAACCCATATTTGCAAGTATTGATTACCAACAAGGTCCGATGGCGTTTACTGGGTATTTTATGGTGCAATGGTTATCTGAAAATACCCAATACACGCCATAAAAAGTATATGGGGTTTTGAAGAAGTTTGTTCTTTATTGTTGTAATTTATTGCTTGCAGATATTGCTTTTACTGATCGCTCATTAGCTGTCTGAAGTATAGCCTCCGTTTTACAGCCGTTTGTGTCAAAACGAAACTTATTATCATGTCAATATAATTACAGGGTGTAGTTACCTGTAGTAAAAACTGTCCACTTATTCCAATGGCTACATTAGCCTTTCGGCTTTGGGTACCAGGTTTAAAAAAGCTTCCTGTTTCACCCGGTACTTGCGCTTGTCCAGTTTATAATAAAAGGCGCCTTTTTTAGAGGCGGATTTGTCCTTGCCGGTTTGTTTGAGCAGCAGGCCGGTAGACATTAGTTTGCGGGTAAAATTGCGGTTGTCGAACAGGGTGTCGTACACACCTTCGTACAGCTTTTGTAACTGGGGAATGGTAAACCTGGGCGGCAGCAGTTCAAACAGCACGGGGTGCAGGGCCGCTTTGTACCGCAATTGTTTCTGCGCCAGCCGTACCATGTCGTCGTGGTCAAAAATCAGTCTTGGCTTTTTGTTCAGTAAAAACCATTCGGCCTGGTAGTCGTCGCTGATTTGTTGTTCGTACAAGTTGATGTCAATAAGGGCAAAATAAGCTACCGAAACGGTTCTTTCCTCCGGGTCGCGGTTGATGTCGCTAAAAATGTGCAGCTGTTCCATATAAATGCCTTCCAGGCCGGTCAGCTGTTTTAAAATCCGGTTGGCGGCTTCGTCCAGGGTTTCATTGGGCCGTAGAAAGCCCCCCATCAGGCTCCACTTGTTTTTCTCTGGTTCAAAACCCCGCTTGATCAGTAAAATTTTAATGTCCTTACCATCAAAGCCAAACAATATACAATCCAATGCCACCAGGATAGGTTGCTCTTCAGAATATTTAGTCATAAGTCCACTTGATCTTAAAGGTCGTTTATGGTATCAAAAGTAAGCCTGTCTTGCCGGATATGGTTTTTTGAAACATTGACGCCTGCTGAAGCCGGCACCGGGAAAAAGTACTTTTCAAAACTCCAGCGCCAACATGCGCCTGTTTTGCCAGTAAAAAGCCGCAAGCAGTTAAAAGGCCGCCAGTTGAAAATGTACCGGACCTGCTCAGCAACGCCTGGCTTTTTCCTGAAAGCCGGCGAAGTTTACTTTTTGAATATAGGAAAAGTATTTTAGTTTAACTGTTATTTGTACGGTTACACCTTTCAAACTTCCATAAAAGCCATCCGGTTACCTGTTTTCGCTATGTATAAATATAGCGGGTGCTTTTTAAAAAGTCAATAATAGATATAAGGCAAAACGTTATTGTTGATAAATGTTAAGTATATGTAATATAATGGTCTTATGGTGTAGCCACCAACGCCGTAGACTTGTCTTGTCGAGAAGCAACTCGTTTTGATTTTAGTGTCATATCCATAAAACACTGGATGGCAGGATAGGCCATTTAATTTGTATAATAATATTTGCTGAAGATCCTTAAAACCCTATACTGGTATAGGTTACAGGTACATGAAGCGCTGGTATTTCAGTGACGGCCGGAGTGCAGCCGTGTGGGTATTTTTATATAGTAATGTTCCGGGGAGCGAAAAAAGAGCCGCTTCTCCTACTATAATTCATTGCAGATGATAGTTGGCAATTAGCGGCATAACGGAATGAAATACAAAGGTGCACCGGCTGAAATTCGGCTTCTAAAACTTATTTCCACGAAGTTTCAGGTCCAATCTGCAATGCGGGTTTAAAGAAATTGGAAAAAAATATTTTTAATAAGCGTCATAATTACATTTTATATTGTTTATATTTAAGGAACGATTAAAGTGTCTTTCACTTAAAAAACCAAACATTCAATATGAGAGTCTGCTTGCCGCAATGGAAGGCTTCTTCCTGGACAGGCCGCAGTATGCGCTTGTCCGTCAACCTTCGCACTCTTTTCCTTATTCTTTTAAGCCTTAGTTGTTCCGCTGTTTTTGCTCAGCCAAGAACCGTAACCGGAAGGGTAGCCTCACAGGATACCGCTTTGTACGGGGTAACGGTACAGGTAAAGGGCACCAATACCGCCGCTCAAACCGATGAAAATGGGCGCTACAGTATTAGTGCGCCTGCCAACGGAACCCTGGTTTTCAGCTATGTCGGTTACAACTCGCTGGAAGTAAAGGTCAACAACCGCTCCTCTATCAATGTAGAAATGCAGTCTGTCTCCCAGCAGTTGGAGCAGGTAGTGGTGGTAGGTTATGGTACCCAGCGCAAGGCTACGTTAACCGGTTCGGTTGCTGCTGTAAAAGGAACCGAGATTGTCAAAACACCCACTACCAACGTCAGTAACAGCCTGGGCGGCCGTCTGCCGGGCCTGGTTACCGTTACCCCCAGCGGTGAGCCCGGTTACGATGGCTCCGTGCTGCGGATACGGGGTGTAAACACTTTGGGTAACAACAGCCCGCTGATTGTGGTGGATGGCATTCCCGGCCGTTCTTTGGACCGCATTGACCCCAGCACGATTGAAAGTGTAACGGTATTGAAAGATGCGTCTGCCGCCATCTACGGTGCGCAGGCCGCCAATGGTGTAATACTGGTGACTACTAAAAGAGGTAAATCCGGCAAGCCCACGATTACCGCCAGCTTTAACCAGGGATACGGCCGGCCTACCCGTCTGCCTGAAATGGCGGATGCGGCCACCTATGCTACCATGATCAACGAGATCAACGAATATGCGGGCCGTACGCCTAAATATACCCAGGAAGATATTAAAAAGTACCAGGATGGGTCCAGTCCCTGGACACACCCCAATACCGAATGGTTTAAAGAAGTATTGCGGCCCTGGTCCGGTCAAAACTATGCCAACGTATCCCTAAATGGCGGCAGTGAAAACATGAAGTACTTTGTGTCCCTTTCCAGCAGGGGCCAGGAAGGCTATTATTATAACAGTGGTGTGAAGTATAATCAGTACGACTTCAGGACGAACCTGGATGCTAACATCAGCAAGAACATTAGCCTGGGTGTGGATGTGGCTGGCCGCATGGAAGACCGCAATTTTCCTACCCGCAGTGCCGGTTCCATTTTTCGTATGGTGATGCGGGGCAAGCCCAACGAAATCGCTTACTGGCCTAATGGTTTGCCTGGTCCGGATATTGAATATGGAGACAACCCTGTAGTGGTAAGCACCAAGGCTACCGGCTACGACCACGACAAGTGGTACGTGCTGAATACCAATGCCAAATTGAATATCAAAATTCCCTGGGTACCGGGATTATCCTTTACCGGTAATGCAGCTATTGACAAAGGCTTTAATTTTCATAAAGTATGGCGTACTCCTTGGTACCTCTACACCTGGGATGGAGTAACGGTGGATGCCAGTGGTACACCGGTGCTTGAAAAGTCACAGAAAGGGTTCGCCAGCCCCGAGTTGAGCCAGAATACAGAAGACAATCAAAATATCCTGCTGAACGGCTTATTGAATTATGAAACCACCTTTGCATCAGATCACGGCTTTAAGTTTTTAATTGGTGCTGAAAAAATCACCCGCCGGGGCGACCTGTTCAGTGCCTACCGCAGAAACTTTATATCACCTGTTTTAGACCAGATGTTTGCTGGTGCGCAGGATCAGTTTCTTGCTAATAACGGTTCAGCATTTAATCAGGCAAGGTTAAACTACTTTGGACGCGTAAACTACGATTACCAGGAAAAATACCTGGCCGAGTTTGTATGGCGTTACCAGGGCTCTTATATTTTCAATCAAGACAACCGCTGGGGATTCTTCCCGGGCATTTCTTTAGGTTATAAGATTTCTGAAGAAGACTTCTGGAAAGACAATATTTCTTTTATCAACTCCATGAAGCTGAGGGCCTCCTGGGGCAGAACCGGTAACGACCAGATTGGTGATTGGAACTTCCTGACTACTTATGGTTTTGGTGGCATCCGGCCCAACTCCTGGAACCCGGCACTTCCCTTCATCACCAATTTTACCCAGGAAAACCAGGCTTTGTACGAAACCCTGGTACCCAATCCCGAAGCTACCTGGGAGTCGGCCGACCAGATGAACTATGGTTTTGACATGCAGTTGCTGAATAACAAGCTTTCTGTAACCGCAGATTACTTTGTATACAAGCGTTCAGACATCCTGTTGCAACGCAATGCCTCTATCCCTACTACAGCCGGTTTTACGCCTCCTCGTGAAAACATTGGCAAGGTATCCAACAGGGGCTTTGATTTTGGTATCAATTACAACGACCGCGCCGGCCAGTTGTCTTACCAACTGGGCTTGAATGGCGGTTATCAGAAAAACCGGATTGACTTTTGGGATGAACCGGCAGGACGTCCTGATTATCAGCGGACAACCGGTTATCCGATCGGTAGTACCTTATACTACAAGGCCATTGGTATTTTCCGGGACGAAGACGCCGTATCCAAATACCCGCATTGGAGTGGAGCCCGGGCCGGTGATATTATGTTTGAAGACATCAACGGCGATGGTAAAATTGATGCTAACGACCGGATCCGGATCACCCAATCCAACATCCCCACCTTTACGGCTGGTATCACCGCCAGCCTGCAGTATAAAGGCTTTGATCTGAGTATGCTGATTCAAGGCGCTACCGGTGGTGTAAGATACCTGGAGCACGAGTCGGGTGAGATTGGTAACTTCCTGAAGTCTGTAGCTGACAACCGCTGGACAGCCGCCAATCCGGATGCATCAGGTCCCCGCACCTTTAACCGCAGCAACGAATACTGGGTATCTAACTGGAACACCTATTGGCTGCGCAAAACCGATTATGTACGGTTAAAGAACATTGAGCTGGGGTATAACCTGCCCGCTTCCATTATAGATAGGGTAGGTATGCAAAATCTGCGGGTGTATGTAAATGCCTTTAACCTGCTGACCTACAGTCCGGACTTCAAAGAATTTGATCCGGAACTGACCGGTGGCGACCGCAACAGCCCAACCGGTGGTAACATCGGTACCAGCGGCCAAAGCTACCCGCTACAGAAAATTATCAATTTCGGTATTTCTGCTACTTTCTAATTCAAAAGAAACAAGCTTAATATGAAACGCATTTATTATATTTTACTGGCAGCTTTTTTATCGGGCACAGTCTCCTGTAAAAAGGACTTTATGAACCTGCAGCCTCAGGATAAATATTCCGATGAGGCGGTATGGAAAGATCCTGCTTTGGTGCAAACCTTTGTCAACAACATTTACCTGGGTGTGCCGCATGGTTTCAGCAACATCATGATGTCGTCTATCGTGGATGAAAGCATGTACAATGCGGATTTTGAATCCAGCAATGTGACCAAAAGCCTGTTAACACCCAGCTATTTAGGCATATTTGATGCCGGCTTCTGGACTGCCAACCGCCAGCGCCTGATGAACTGGGAATTTGTTTACAAGTTTATACGGCCGGCCAACATTTTCTTTGAAAAGGTGGACGAGGTGCCTTTTACCAATGAGGCTGATAAAAACCGCATGAAAGGTGAAGTGCATTTTCTGCGGGCTTACCTGTACCACAACCTGGTTTCCATGTATGGCGGGGTGCCCATCATCACCAAGTCTTTTGGATTGAATGATGAATTTAATGTCAAAAGAAACTCTTTTGAAGAGTGCATCAATTTTATTGTTTCCGACCTGGATGCCGCCGCACAATTGTTGCCCCTTTCCAACAGCGGTGCCCATAAAGGCCGCGCTACCAAAGGTGCTGCCCTGGCTTTAAAGTCCAGGGTGCTGTTGTATGCCGCCTCTGATTTGTATAACAGCACTGATGCCTGGGCCGGAGGTTATACCAATAAAGAGCTGATTGGTTATACCGGTGGTGACAGAACGGCCCGCTGGCAAGCGGCCAAAGATGCTGCCAAGGCGGTAATGGACCTGGGTATTTATAGCTTGTACATGCCTAATCACGCCAATGCAGAAGAAGCCACCACCAACTATGGTAATATTTTCCTGCAAATGGAAACATCCGAAGACATTTTTGTACGGTATTTTACCGCCAAAATCGCGGAAGAATGGGATGGTTACAATCCCGGTTTGTATAACAACCCTAACGGCTGGCATGGGTGGGGCAGCAATACGCCCATTGGCCAGATGGTAGATGCTTACGAAATGGCGGATGGTTCTAAATTCAGTTGGAACAATCCGCAGCATAAGGCTAGGCCATACGAAAACCGCGAGCCGCGTTTTTATGCCTCTATTTTGTACGATGGCGTCAAGTGGAGACCCCGCCAGGCCGATGCGGTAGGCCGGGACCCGATTGGTATTGTACAAACCGGTTATTACGAAAAACCGGACGGAACCGTAGTGCCGGGCCTGGATACCCGCAATGGCCCGCTAGAAGACTGGAATGGTACCTATACCGGCTATTATCTGCGTAAGTTTATTGATCCTACGGTGGATGCGCAATATGTAAAGCAGGAGCAACCCTGGCGCTACATTCGCTATACAGAAATTTTGATGAACTACGCAGAGGCCACCCTGGCGCTGGGGCAGGAAGGGGAAGCCAAACAAATCCTGAACCAGATCCGGAAAAGAGCCGGTATGCCTGATATCACCGAAAGCGGTCCCGCCCTGGTAGAGCGTTACAGACATGAACGTCGCATCGAGCTGGCTTTTGAAGATCACCGCTATTTTGATGTGCGTCGCTGGATGATTGCGCCGGAGGCCTACCAGAATGCGCAAGGCGTTTCTGTTCGTCACAAAACAGATGCCGCCGGGAATGTGATCAGTACCACTTATTCTGTGATTAAAGCCCAGGACCGGGCCTGGAACCCACGCTTCTACCTGTTGCCCATTAAACTGGATGAAATGAACCGGAACAGCAACCTGATACAAAACCCGCTCTATTAATAGTGTGATACCTGTTTTCTGTAAGCTGCCTTTTTAAGGTAGCTTACTTTTTTATACTCAATTGATTGTGACTTTAAGAACTCCTGTCGTCAATGGTGAATACTCATACCAAGCTAACATCCTGATATCGCAATGATGTGGTTGCAAAAGTGGGAGTGCAAGGGGCAACACAGCGGCTTTCTAACTATGGGATTTTGAAAGAGTTTATTTTACCCGGATCTTAAACCCGTCTGGGTAGCCGTTGCGTATCAATCAAGATACGGATAACAGTTTCGCCTTATAAGCTTCCACAATTGGTTGCCATACTTTACTATGGGGTTTTGAAAAAGTGGTGTTTTGATAATTTACAGGCTTGCTGTAGGTTGCCTTTTTATGGTGCTTTTCAAAGACAATTTTTTTCACACATTGGCTCAGAATTGTTTATTGTTTTTATTGGTTAATCATTTAAAAGAGAAGTTTTCTTTCAACTGTTCTTTTGACCCAGATGAAGTTTATACTAATACGAAACTGTTTTCAGCACTATAATTTAGTATTCACCATTGACCATTCACCATTGACCAAAGGATTTTATAAAGCTGGAGACGATTGAGTATAAGGCCTTATGGGGTTTTGAAAAAGTTGGTCAAAATGGTTGTAAGTGCATTTCATTAAGAGTGGCGTAGGGTAAGTACAGAATGAATAGAAATTTGTTGTTATTGTTTGAGAAAAATATTAATTTAAACTTTCAAGAAGCAGCAGAAGCGTAAAAAGTTTGTCTTGTATTTTGGTAAATGTTGTATGGTTTTTTAAAAGCTATGGAAGCCAAAACAAGCCCCTGATCTGGTTTGCTGATTCTCTTTCACTTTTTCCAATATCAGATATTCGATATAAAAGATCGTGTCCCGGTTCCAAAATGGTTGGTGTGTTATAACAAAGAAGTTGCGTTGATTGGTGCGATCTGATTTTGAGGAATTATATTGTTTGCAACAGTGAGTATGTCTGTTGTTTCAGAAGCTGCCCGAATGTGACTGGCCGGTTGCAGTAAATCTTTTTTATAACGTATCCGTATCTCTCCTGTTTATAAAAAGTTGAAAACATTTTTTTTTATAAATGTCTTTTTAACGTTTTTTAATCCCTATATTTATTAACGTTTTATTATGATTCAATAACAACAAAAAAAGCCTAATCGATTATTATGAGAATCTGCTTGCCGCAATGGGAGAGTTCCTCTTCCCCCAAGGGCCGTACTATGCCCGCTACGCACTTGCTGCGATCTCTCTTTCTTGTTTTGATGACGGTATGCTGTTTGGGTGTAATGGCCCAGCAAAGAACAATTACCGGCCGGGTAGCTTCCGGTGACACGGCCCTCGCCGCTGTGTCTGTACAGGTAAAAGGAACCAATACCGCCACCCAAACCGATGCGGATGGCCGTTTTTCAATATCAGCGCCGTCCAATGGCACCTTGGTATTCAGCTCCGTGGGGTACAATTCAATGGAAGTGGCCATCAACAACCGCACTACTGTTAATGTCAACCTGCAGACAGCTGCCCAACAAATGGAGCAGGTAGTGGTGGTAGGTTATGGTACACAAAGAAAAGCCACCGTAACCGGGGCTGTAACGGCTGTTCGGGGCCAAGACCTGGACAAATCGCCTTCCACCAATCTATCTAACTCTTTGGCAGGCCGCCTGCCAGGCATTACGGCCATACAGGCAAGCGGCGAGCCGGGCTTTGATGGTTCCACCATTCGCATCCGTGGTACCAATACGATGGGAAACAGCAGCCCTTTGGTTGTAATTGACGGCGTGCCCGACCGTTCCGGCGGATTGGAGCGCCTGAACCCGGCCGATATCGAAAGCATGTCGGTGTTGAAAGACGCCTCCGCCGCTATCTATGGTGCC
The DNA here is from genome assembly GCA_023391895.1 of Bacteroidota bacterium. GTDB lineage: Bacteria > Bacteroidota > Bacteroidia > Chitinophagales > Chitinophagaceae > Flavisolibacter. The sequence continues at coordinate 10,936 of JAEWAC010000293.1, read as the reverse complement.
CGGGCTGCCAACGGTGTGATCCTGATCACCACCCGGCAGGGAAAGGCCGGTAAACCGCAGGTGTCGTACGATTTTAATTATGGATGGCTGCAACCAACTGTAGTGCCTAAAATGTCCAATGCGCCAGAATACGCAAAATTGCTCAACGAGCAGGTGCTCTTCAGCAATGTACCTTACGACCAATGGACGGCAGCATGGGACGCTTTCAAAACAACCGGTTTTTATACCCGTACAGATAACGGTCAGCGGGTAAATGCTTTTTATACACCGGAAGATCTGCAGAAATTCAGTGATGGCTCCAGTCTGCTCACGCATCCGAATACGGATTGGTATAAAACGGTTTTTAAAACCTGGGCGGGACAGCAGCAGCACAACCTGCAGATCAGCGGGGGGACAGAGGCCGTTCGCTTCCTGGCTTCGGTAGGTTACCAGGACCAGGATGCTTATTATAAAAATTCTGCAACCGGGTACAAGCAATACGATGGACGCATTAACCTGGATGCCCGCATTAACAAATATATCAGCACTACTGTAGGAGTGCTGGCGCGGGAAGAGTTTCGTTTCTTCCCCACCGTGGGCGCCGGAGATATTTTCCGGATGCTGATTCGCGGTAAACCCACCGAATGGGCTGTTTGGCCGAACGGTTTGCCTGGTCCTGATATTGAAAACGGCCAGAACCCGGTGGTGGTCACTACGGGTGCAACCGGTTACGACCGGAACCGCCGCGATTATTTTCAAACCAATGGACAGGTGGAGATCCGTAACCCCTGGGTCGATGGTTTGAAGCTGACCCTGCAAGGAGCTGCCGATAAATACATTGGCCGCACCAAACGCTTTCAAACCCCATGGTCCTTATATACCTGGGATAAAGTTTCTTTCGAGGCCGACGGTGTAACACCCAAACTCACCAGAACGGTACGTTCTACGTTTACCGATCCGATGCTGCGGATGGCGGATGAAGAAGAGGTGCGCATCAACCTGACCGCCATGCTGAATTATGACCGTAAGATTGGTGACGATCATACCATTGGCCTGTTAGCCGGTGTGCAAAAAGAAACCAGAAGGGGGGATAATTTCTTTGCCTACAGGCGGAACTTTATTTCTCCTTTGCTGGATGAACTTACTGTTGGCGGTACTGTCGGACAGGATATCGGAGGTAATTCTTATGAACAGGCTCGCCTGAGTTATTTTGGGCGTGCGGCTTATAACTATCAGGAAAAATACCTCACCGAGTTTTTATGGCGCTATGATGGTTCTTATATTTTCCCTGAAGTAGGCCGTTTTGGCTTTTTCCCCGGCATTTTGGTGGGCTGGAATATTTCCAGGGAGAAATTCTTTGAGAACGTCAATATCTTCAACAACCTGAAGGTCCGTGCTTCCTGGGGACAGATGGGTAACGACCGTGTTACCTTCAACGGTGTTTTACAGGAATATGCTTATATGTCGAATTATTCCCTGGCGGGTGTTCAGGTAATTAACGGGCAAGTAGTGCGTACAGCAACTGAGCCTCGTGTACCTAATCCTAATTTTACCTGGGAGGTGGCCAATAACGCTAACCTCGGTCTGGAAGGCTCCTTGCTGAACAACAAGGTAACTTTTGAGTTCGATGTTTTCAACAACCAGCGCAAGCAGATCTTGATTCAACGGGCTGGATCTACTCCACAAAGCTCCGGTATTAGCGATAGACTGCCGCCGGTAAATGAAGGTCATGTGGAAAACAAAGGCTGGGAGTTCAGGTTAGGCTATAACGGCGTTGCTGCCAGAGATTTAACCTTTAATGTAAGTGTGAACGGTGGATATACGAAGAACAAGGTGATATTCTGGGATGAGAACCCCGGAATACTGGAGCATCAGCGGGCAACGGGTCATCCTTTTGGTACCAATGGTTTTGCATACCTGGCCTTTCAGTATGACGGAGTATTCAGGGATGAAAAAGACATTGCCGCCAATAAGCTTGATTACAGTGCTGCCGAGCGCAACTTGCGTCCGGGCGACATGAAGTTTAAAGACGTGAACGGAGATGGTAAAATTACCGACCTGGATGCGGTTCGACTGGACAAAACCCGCGACCCAAGATTTACAGGGGGTATCAACTTCAACCTGTCCTACAAAAACTTTGACCTGTCGGCTTTGTTCCAGGGCGCCTTTGGTGGTTTACAGGTGCTGAACTTTAACGAAACCGGTGAATTCGGTAACTGGCTGAAATGGAGCCACGACAACCGCTGGTCGGTGGAAAACCCCAGCAGTGAGCATCCAAGGCTGGTGAGCAGAACCAACCGGTATTATACCAGCAGTTTCCGCATGAATACTTATTGGCTCCGGAAAAATGATTACTTCCGGTTTAAAAACTTTGAGGTCGGATACACCCTGGGCTCTAACATTGGCCAGCGGGTTGGTATCAGCCGCTTACGGGTTTATGTGAGTGGGCTCAACCTGATCACCTGGGATGAGCTTGGGGTGTGGGATCCTGAAGCTACAGTAGAGAACGGGTATGCTTACCCACAATCAAGAGTCATTAGCACGGGTGTGCGGGTAACCTTCTAAAAGAAAGACAATGAAAAAAATAACACATAAAATATTACTTACTTTATTACTGGCGGGCACCTTGCTTACCGCTTGTAAAAAAGACTTTTTAAATACCACGCCCAAGGACCAGGTAAAGTCAGATATAACCTGGACCGACGCTGCCCTTTCCGAGGCTTTTATTAATGGTATTTATGGTGGCTTATACGAAGGCGGATTTGACGAGGAAATGCTGGCGTCCATGTCGGATGAAGCCATTTTTACGCATGCCGGCCGAAACATAAATACCGTCAACCAAGGTATTTTAAATCCTTCCAATCCGGGTTTTGTAAATCGGCATACCAACTGGCTTAACCTGTATAATTTTATCCGGTCAACCAATATTGCTATCCAAAACCTGCCCGATGCCACTTTTGATAACACAACTTTGAAAGACAGGCTGTTGGGAGAAGCCTATTTTCTAAGGGCTTATTTTTACCACCAGTTGCTGCGGTTTTATGGAGGTGTTCCTATTGTTACCAAAGTGTATACTTTAGGCGATGATTATTCCATAGCCCGGAGTACATATGAGGAGGTAAGCAGTTTTATCATCAAAGATATTGATGAGGCTTATGCTTTATTGAAAGGAAAAAGCAGAATCCGGGGCCGTGCTACCGATCTGGCTGCCCTGGCGTTGAAGTCCCGTCAATTGCTATACGATGCCAGTGACCTGCACGACATGCCGACGGCTAAATCCAAATCGTCTGTTCTCTCAGCTTATTCCAAACCAGAACTGTTGGGTTTTGTAAGCGGTGATCGCAGGGCTCGCTGGCAGGCGGCTAAAGATGCAGCCATGGCTGTTTTAACGGAAGCCGGTGCCGGTTATAAAACGGGTTTAACCACTCCGGTTTCGTTCGAGGAAGGTCGTAAGAACTATCTGTCCATCGCTATGGGCGGCATGAGTAAACACCCCGATGCAGACCCGGGGGTGGCTTCCACCAACGAGTTATTGTTTGTCAGAACATTTACGCCGGAACGTAATGAAGGCGCTCAACAGCACGGCCTTCGCCAGGGACCGAATGGCTATAATAACTGGGCGGGTAATACACCCATCCAGGAACTGGTAGATGACTATGAGATGATGGACGGTACCCGGTTTGATTGGGCGAATGCGACCCATAAAGCCGATCCTTATGCCGGCAGGGATCCGCGGTTCTATGCTTCCATTTTGTATGACGGTGCATCCTGGAAACCCCGTGGCAGGAACGAAGATCCCGCCAATGAAATACAAACCGGTACTTATTATGTAGGCAATACCAAAATTGTAGGCCTGGATACACGGCAAGGTCCCATCGAAAACTGGAACGGTAGCTTTACGGGTTATTACTTCCGTAAGTTCATCGATCCCGATCCAACGCTGCGCGACAATACCGGCCGGCAAAATATTCCCTGGCCTTACTTCCGCTATACCGAGGCTATCTTTAATTATGTAGAGGCCAGTATTGAATTGGGACAAGAGGAAGAAGCCCGTACCTGGTTGAACAAAATACGCTTCCGTGCCGGCATGCCTGCTATAACAGAATCAGGTGCTGCGCTGAAGGAGCGTTACCGGAATGAACGCAGGATAGAACTGGCATTTGAAGAACATCGTTATTTTGATGCCCGCCGCTGGATGATTGCCGCTCAAACGCTGGGCAGGAAAACTACCTATATACAAATTGAAGGAAGGCTGAAACCAGGGGCAACAGCACCGGTGCCATACCGGAAGGATAAAACAAAATTCGATTATACCTACTTACCGGTAGTGAATAACGACCTGGAAAACAGGGTATGGATGGATAAAATGTATTTCCGTCCAATTGCGCTGTCCGAAACCCAACGGAATGATAAGTTGGTTCAAAACCCGGGTTACGAGTAAGTAGCTTTAATTTTTCAGATTTCATAAAAAAATCTATGCTGCTCTTGTTGGCAGCATAGATTTTTTATTTTAGCTAACGCTAAATAGATTCGTGTCGAAGTGTATGATACGATGGATAAAAAACAACTGATTGGATGACCAGAATGGTAGGAGTAGCTTCTTAGCAATTGGAGGCAAAGTTCCGGGTATTGCACCCTCAATAAAAATCCTCTGCTATCTTATTGATATAACGTTTTAAATACAACCACCTTGTACTCAAAAAACATGCGTCCTTTTTGTTTCCTGCTTGCGTCCCTCTCTTTTGTATTAGTTGCCTGCCAAAACAAGGAAAGCAAAGGGCAAAAAGAAGATGCTGCTTTATTTACCTTATTAGCCCCGGAGCAAACCGGCGTTCATTTCAACAATGCGCTTACCGAAGGCCTGAACACCAATATCCTGATGTATGAATATTTTTACAACGGGGGCGGTGTAGCGGTGGGTGATGTAAATGATGATGGACTGGAGGATCTTTATTTTACCGGCAATATGACAGACAACAAACTGTACTTGAACAAAGGCAACATGCAGTTTGAAGATGTTACGGCGGCTGCCGGTGTGGCCGGCCGGCTGGGTCCCTGGAAAACAGGGGTTACCATGGCGGATGTCAATGGCGATGGAAAGTTGGATATCTATGTTTGTTATTCCGGTAAGTTAAGGGGTGAGAAAAGAGCCAATCAGCTCTTTATCAACCAGGGAAAAGACCAAAACAATATTCCCCGTTTTGCCGAGCAGGCGCAGCAATACGGACTGGCCGATTCTGCTTACAGCACGCAGGCTTACTTTTTCGATTACGATAAAGACGGTGACCTCGACTTGCTGCTCATGAACCATAACCCCAATTCTTTACCCGTACTCGATCCGGTCACCACGGCTTCCATCCTGCAAAAGGCGGATGAGGTACACGGTATTAAACTGTATCAAAACGAGCATGGGGTTTTTAAAGATATTACGGCCCGGTCAGGACTGCATAGTTCGGCCCTGTCGTATGGACTGGGAGCGGGTATAGGCGATATCAATGGCGATGGGTGGCCGGACATTTATTTGTGCAATGATTACTCTGTTCCCGACTTTCTGTACATCAACCAGGGCAATGGCACTTTCAAGGATGTAAAACAAAAAGCGCTGGGGCATACTTCTTATTTTTCTATGGGAAATGATATAACGGATGTAAACAACGATGCCTTGCCTGACATCTTTAGCCTGGATATGCTTCCGGAAGACAACCGCCGCCAAAAGCTGTTGATGGCGCCCGATAATTACGAAAAGTTTGACCTGACCCTGCAATCCGGTTTTTATTACCAGTACATGCGCAACATGCTGCAGGTAAATAATGGCGATGGCACCTTTAGCGAAGTAGGACAGCTATCCGGCATTTCCAATACGGACTGGAGCTGGGCACCGCTGTTTGCAGATTATGATAACGATGGCTGGAAGGACCTGTTTGTCAGCAATGGTTTTGTAAGAGACTATACCAATATGGACTTTTTAAAGTATATGAGTGGTGTGGTACAAAACCGGGAGGCAGGTTTTATGCGGCAGGCTGTATTAGACCTGGTGCACCAGATGCCTTCTTCCGATGTGGTGAATTATTTATTTAAAAACAATGGCAATCTTACCTTCAGTAATGTCAGTAACTCCTGGGGTATCAACCAGCCTTCTAACAGCAATGGAGCGGTTTATGCCGACCTGGACAATGACGGCGATCTGGATCTGATCATCAATAACGTTAACCAGCCTGCTTTTATTTACCAGAATGAAGGTAGCGGGCAGTTACAGCACCATTACCTGCAGGTAAAACTCCAGGGCACAGGGGGCAATACCCAGGGCATTGGTGCCAAAGTGTGGATTCATACAAAAGGCAGCCGGCAATACCTGGAGCAAATGCCGGCCAGAGGGTATCAGTCCAGCGTGTCGCCCGTACTGCATTTTGGCCTGGGTAGTCATGCTACCATTGATACGCTCCGCATTGTGTGGCCCGGTGGTAAAGAACAGGTAATGACCCAGGTAAAAGCCAATCAGGTGTTGACTTTAGAGGAAGAAAATGCCACTGGTACGTACAACCCTTTCCGTTCGGTGGCGCCTTTGTTCACCGAAGTCGCATCGCCAATAAAATACAGCCATCCTAAAAACAACATCAACGATTTTAAGCGGCAGCCTTTGATGGTGAATCCTATGTCGTTCTTTGGGCCTTGCCTGGTCAAAGGCGATGTAAACGGTGATGGGCTGGAAGATGTTTATGCAGGCGGCGGTAGTGGCCAGGCAGGAGTGATTTATATCCAGCAAAAAATTGGACAGTTTATAGCCATGCCGCAAGCTGCCTTCGAGGCCGATAAGCAAAGCGAAGACGCCGATGCCGTTTTCCTGGATGCGAATGGTGATGGCTTGATCGATCTGTATGTAGCCAGTGGCGGGTATCACAATCTGGCGCCGGAAGATGCTTTGCTGCAGGATCGCTTGTATTGGGGCGATGGTAAAGGTCGTTTTACCAAAGCAGTAGACGCACTGCCGCAAATGCTGGTGAGCAAAAGCTGCGTGCGGGTGGCCGACGTTAATGCCGATGGACATCCTGATTTATTTGTCGGCGGCCGGGTGGTGCCGGGTCGTTATCCTGAAACACCGCCAAGTTATTTGCTGGTCAATGATGGTAAAGGTCGTTTTGAAAACAGAACGGCATCACTGGCTCCGGAGCTGAAAAAGCTGGGCATGGTGACAGACGCCGTGTGGATGGATGTAAACAACGATCAAAAGCAGGATCTGATAGTAGTAGGCGAGTGGATGCCCATCACTGTTTTTATCAATGGTGGCCATAAACTTGAAAATAGAACCACACAATATTTTGACCGGCCCTACAGCGGCTGGTGGAATAAGATTGGTGTCGGTGATTTTAACGGTGATAGAAAACCCGACTTGATAGTTGGTAACGAAGGCCTCAATACCCAGTGCAAAGCCAGCGAAAAAGAGCCCGTCGAATTGTTCTATAAGGATTTTGACGATAATGGCGCTGTTGATCCCATTTTGTGTTTGTACATACAGGGAAAAAGCTATCCTTACGTTTTCCGGGATGAATTGCTGGATCAAATGAGCATCATGCGTACCCGTTTTGAAAGTTATAAAAGCTATGCCGGAGCAACACTCCAGGACATGTTTACGTCTGATGAGCTGGAAGGTGCCGGGCACGTGAAGGCTAATACTTTAAAAACCCTATTACTGGAAAGCGGAAGTGACGGTAAGTTTCATGAAAAAGAATTGCCCCAGCAGGCGCAGTATGCACCCGTGTTTTCCATAACAACATTGGATTACAACAAAGACGGGAAACTGGATGTGTTGCTTTGCGGAAACATCAACCAGGCAAGGCTCCGGTTTGGAAAAAGCGATGCGAATTATGGCGTGTTGCTAATGGGAAATGGGGAAGGTTCATTTCGTTATGTGCCGCAAAAGGAAAGTGGCTTGCAGTTATGGGGCGATGTGCGAAGTGTTGTAAACATCAATAATCTACTGCTGTTCGGCATCAACCAGCAAAGTATCAAAGCCTATAAAATCAGCCAGCCATGAAGAAGGTCATATTCGCAGTAATTTTATTTGTGGCAATGTGCGGATGCCGGTCGTCCATAAAAGAAACCAGGTCTTTGCCTGCCAACGTAATCAATGATGTGGTGATGCAAATGACCGATCTGATGGTGCACGATATCACCAATCCGCCACTGGCAACCCGCTTTTTTTCCTATGCCTGTATAGCAGGCTACGAAGTGGTTTCGCAAAACGATAGCAGTTTCAAAAGCCTATATGGGGTTTTGAACAAGTATCCCAGGTTTCAAAAACCGGATACGATAGCTAATTACTCCTACCAGTTGGCCAGTGTACTGGCTATGATAGAAACCGCTAAAAAGATGCAGCCCTCCGGCAAGTTGCTGGATCAATACAAAGGCCGGTTGCTGGACTCTTGCCGTCAGGCTGGTTTTGATAAGGAGGTGATCCAAGCTTCTGAAAAATATGCTGTAGCCGTAAGCAAGCAGATATTGGCTTATGCCAAAGCCGATGGCTATAACAAGATCAGTAATTATGCCCGGTATACGCCGTTGGCACAGGAAGGCAGCTGGTATCCCACGCCGCCTGCTTACATGGCTGCGGTGGAGCCTTATTTTAAAACGGTACGGCCCTTTACACTAGACTCTTGTGCGCAGTTTAAGCCGGCGCCGCCTGTACCTTTTTCAAAAGATACGGCTTCTGCTTTTTATAAATTAATGCAGCAGAATTACAGGCATGTACTAACTGCTGAGCATCGCGCCATTGCAGCTTTTTGGGACTGTAATCCGTTTGCGGTGCAGGATGATGGGCATTTGCAGATTGGCCTGAAGAAAATTTCTCCGGGGGCGCATTGGCTGGGCATTACGGGTATTGCTTGTAAAAAAGCGGCCAAAAGTTTTGGCGAGGCTATGCAGATCCACACCCTGGTGTCTGTGAGCCTGATGGATGCCTTTATTTGCTGCTGGGATGAAAAGTTCCGGAGTAATCGTATTCGGCCGGAAACCGCCATTCGCAGGTATCTAGATGTGGAGTGGGAGCCTTTGTTGCAAACACCGCCTTTTCCTGAATACCTAAGTGGGCATTCTGTTATTTCCGCTGCTGCAGCCACGGTGTTGACCCGGTATTTTGGTGACAACTTTCATTATACCGATGACATAGAAGTGCGTTATGGCCTGCCCGCCAGAGATTTTACTTCCTTTTTACAGGCGGCAGAAGAAGCCGGCCTTTCAAGGTTTTATGGCGGCATTCACTTTATGGACGCCATCGATAATGGCTTTGAACAAGGTTTGAAAGTGGGGGAGTGGGTATTAAGCAAAACAAAAAATCAGTAAAAGATTTCTGATCCGTTGAGGTAATATTTTAAGATATGGGTTTTTGCGGAATGGCGTATTGGATCAAATAGCGTGATAAGCAACAGTCGGTCCTATCTTGTCTATAAGGCTTACAAGAAATGCTTTTCACAAAAAAAAAAATCAACGCTCAGGTTCATTTCATGCTTCAGCCATTTTCCGGTTTAATATCAACAGGTGGTATAACAGTATATGGCTTTTTAAAACGATTGTGGTGAAGAATGATATATACATTCCACTTGCCACCAAACATTGAGCACAATTCTTTGAACTGTCACAATCGCCTTATTCAGATGGGATCACTTTTTGTTATATAGCTAATAAAAACAAAAAAGCCGCAACCGAAAAGTTGCAGCTTTTTTATTGAATGCCTGAAATTTATTTCTTCATCGAAAGAATATAGCGTACCATTTCCGATGCGTCTTTTTTAGAGATCTGCGGGTGGGGCGTCATGGGTATTTGTCCCCAGTTGCCGGTGCCACCGCTGATGATCTTGTTGGCCAGCATGCTTACATTGGAGGCGTCGTTTTTATACTTGCCGGCAATTTGAGCGTAGGAAGGACCAATCAGCTTTTGATTCGGCGCATGACAGGTTTTGCAGTCGCTGCTGGCAATCAGTACACTGCCCGTACTGCTTTTGGCAGTAGTAGTTGTTTTCGTAGCAGTAGTTGCCGTTTTAGTGGTGGCAGCCTTTGGTTTTGCCGCTGCCGCTTTGGGCTTTGCCTGAACGGCAGTCGGGGCTGTTTCTGTTACTTCCCTGCCACCTTCAAAACGTACCCAGTCTACAGAAGCCAGGTGCTTGTTGTTGGAGTCGGTTTTCACAAATACAAAGTACAGGTCGTGCCTGCCGCCGGGGTCTTTGACGGGGGCCGTTACCTCGGTATACTTGTTCCAGCCGCCAGTGGCTTTATAATCCAGCGTGCTGATAACAGGGCCGTTGGGTGCGCCTGTCCGTACTTGTATCGTGGCGTCTTTATCCAGTGACGAATACCGGTAGGTGAGGCCGGTTACGTCTTTCAGGTCCATGTTTTTGAAAACAAAATAAGACCGGTCATGAATGGTGCCCAGGCCGCGGTCATTTCTTTGCAGGTTGTAAACCGCATCGGCACTTTCAGCCTGCACTTTGGCGGGACGCAGTACCAGGTTGGTTTTGGTGGTGAGCGGTGTAATGGCGCCGCCTTTATCGGTATACGAAGCCGTAAGGATATAGCGGCCTTCTTCACCGGTGCCGATATGGTCTTTTAAAACCAGGGTGCCGGTTTGGGGTAGCGTTCTTTCCTGCTCCTGGTTGGCTACAGAAAGTACATATTTCACAATCTCGGTGGCTTCTTCTTTTGACAGTTGCGGATGCGCATTCATGGCATGCTCGCCCCACACACCGGCACCGCCGGTAATGACTTTATTGGCCAGTATGCCTACCGCATTTTTATCGTTGCTGTAGCGTTTGGATATTTCCATAAAAGAAGGGCCTACCGATTTGGCATCCAGCTGGTGACAGGCTTTGCAATCGCTGTTGGCCACCAGGGCTTTGCCCAGGTTGTAGTTTTCATCCATTTGCTGGTGACCGATTTGTGCTGTATTGCTGGCTACTTTAGGTATGTAC
>JAEWAC010000176.1 GCA_023391895.1 Bacteroidota bacterium | reverse complement strand
CTGCAGGCGCTGTATCCCGCTACCCTGTTCCTACAGCAACAAGAGTCAGAAGTTAGTGCGGGATAAGGCGCTGAACCATTCCTGATAGATAATAGGAAAGAGTAATAAACTTCTTCAAAAGTCCATATAGCAAAGGAAACATTCTCTTTCTTCCTAATCCCTAAATCTCCCCAAATCATGGTTCAGACATTCCACAGGCATTTTACGAATCTGTGAAATCCTTACCAAATCCGTGTAATCTGGGATCCAACTTTAAACCTTGAACTTCTCCCGCTTACTGTTTTCGCCGGATGCGCACGGTACCGCTGTTTTGCAGGGTGCTCGAGATGCGCACTTCGTGACGTTTTTTGCCATCGTACACAATCATGAGCGCGGTATTGGGCGGTATGCTGCCCAGGTTGTCGGCAAACATGGTGATTTCATTCACCTCCCGGTTGTGGTCCAGCGCCAGGTTTAATTGGATGGCTTTGGCACTCAGCCGTTGATTGGAAGCCAGTAACCGATCGTTGAAGAAAATAGAAATGGAGTCGCCGTCAACTTCTCCGTTATCGTAAAAAGAAACCTGCAAAGAATCGGATTCCACTGTGATTTCTTCCGCCAAGGTTTTGGGTCTTTCCTTAAACTGGTTGGTCACCACGTAGTTGATGATAGGGCGTTGAATAACGGTCGCGGCAACCACCGTGTCGGTGGCAGAAGGGGTCCACAACTGATAGGTTTCCTTATACTCGCGCAGGGCGGTTAAAATGGAATCTTTGTTGTTGGCCTCTTCATTCAGTTGAATATTGAAGGCAATTTCGGGGCAGGTATTCCTGTATTCGCTTTTACTCACAAACCGGCCATTGAGCGACGAGCCGGCGCGGGCAACCCGCAACTGGGCCACAAAGTCCATCATGCAGTCCACCTCAAACTGACTGGTGGAGGCAAAGTAAGTAACGGGAATGTCTTTGAACTGAAGCGTACGGTTGCTGGGATTGTATACACCATTGACCTTAAAGCTCCGGAAGGTGTTTTTAAAATAATAATTAATGATACCCTGTACCTGCGTATTTTGCTTATGATCCAGAATAATTTCAATCAGGTAGTTGTTGGTACTGCCACCCCTCATCACGTTGGCTGTGCCGTACCAATAGCCATCTACTTTTTGTGCAAAAGAAGCTCCGCTGATCAAAACCAATAAAGCCAGAATTAATTTTTTCATGTAAAGGGTATAACGCTTCGAGTAAAGATAAATTATTTGATAAACCGCTTCATTTCGCGTTCGGTGTCCCGTTGCTTGATGGATTCCCGCTTGTCGTGCAGTTTTTTTCCTTTTGCCAAACCGATCTCCAGCTTGGCCAGGTTGTTTTCGGTAAAGAAGATACGGAGGGGGATTATGGTATAGCCTTTTTCTTTGATGCGGCTTTCCAGCTTTTTGAGTTCTCTTTTATTCAGCAGCAGTTTACGATCGCGCACCGGATCGTGGTTGTTGACGGTGCCGTGAGAGTATTCTGCAATGTGCAGCGATTTGATCCAGAGTTCGCCTTTCTGAAAAATGCAATAGCTGTCGTTAAAGGAGGCTCTGCCGGCGCGCAATGATTTTACTTCGGTACCCAACAGCATGATACCGGCCGTAAACTTATCATCTACATAATATTCAAAATAGGCAGATCGATTCTTGATTTCCATGTATGGTCATTGTTGAGCGTTCATGGTCAAACACAATGAACCATGAACCAGCCTTAATTTTTAAACAGCGCTAAAACCGTTGCCAGTTTTTGCTTTAATTCTTTGCGGTGTACAATAAAGTCCAAAAAGCCATGCTCCAGCAAAAACTCGCTGCGCTGAAAACCTTCCGGCAGGTCTTTCTTAATGGTTTCTTTGATCACCCGCGGACCGGCAAAGCCAATCAGGGCGCCGGGTTCGGCTATGTTCAGGTCGCCCAGCATACCAAAGGAGGCCGAAATGCCACCAAAAGTAGGGTCGGTCAACATGGAAATATAAGGCAGTTTGGCATCAGACAATTGAGACAGCTTGCCGCTGGTTTTGGCCAGCTGCATCAGCGAAAATGCACTTTCCATCATACGGGCACCGCCACTTTTGCTGATTACCATATAAGGCATGTTGTGCTGAATGCAGTAGTCCACCGCACGGCTGAATTTTTCACCCATCACACTACCCAGCGATCCGCCAATAAATTCAAAATCCATACATGCAATGACAATATCATGTCCACCCACTTTGCCGGTGGCGACCCGCATCGAATCCTTCAAGTCTGTTTTGCTCCAGGTTTCTTCCAGCCGCTTGTTGTAAGGCTTCAGGTCAGTAAAACCCAAAAAGTCTTTCGAGCGGATGTTTTCAAACAGCTCGGTATATTGCTTGTTGTCAAACAGGAGGTCGTAATATTCAGAGCTGCCTACCCGGTGGTGAAAATTGCACTTAGGACAAACAAAATCCTGCTCGCGCAAATCACTCACCGTACAGATGTAGTTACACTCCGGGCATTTGGTCCAGAGGCCTTCCGGCGCTTCCTTTTTTTCGGAAGAAGGAGTGAGGATACCTTTTTTGATACGCTGAAACCAACGGGTTTTTGTTTCTTCTGTCTTGCCTTCTTCTCCGGCAAGGTTGGCATCAAAATCTTCAAACTGTTTCAATATCAATCCGGTTTTGTAATGCACAAATATAGGTAGTTCGTCAATAGATGGTGATTTTTAAGTTTAAAGTTTGATCGCGGATTAAAGGATTAAAGAAGGATTACGCGGATTGGTTGAAAGCATATGGGGTTTTGAAAGACTTTCTGTCGGTCAGCAATCGACTATCAGCGTTCCGGCATGGGTTTATGAAAGCTTTTTCTTTCTGTCATCTTTCTACTATAGTTGAAAATGGTTCAAAAGCCTATATGTCAATTTCAATGCTGAAGAAGCACCTGCTGCCGGACCTCCCTCTCCACCGGGGAGGGACCCAGGGAAAACTGGTACAGAAGTTGTTTTTATATAACCGGATGTTTGTACTTACCTCATTACTGACTTTTACAAGCATCAGTTTCAGTTACAGGTATTTTATACAATGTAATTGAAAACCCGGGAAGACGGACTTTGTTCCGTCTTTCTTTTTTGGCAACGGGTCTTTTTTTCTTTTTAACTGTGATGCCTTTGTCAATGGCTGTTTGAATAGTATCGGGTGGGCGTTGAGGTAAATGTGGTGGGTGGCATCCAATACATGGTTTTCAATTCGGCAAGTATTTGCTCGCAGGCTATATCAGCAGTTTAGCAGAAGCAAAATTTATAAATAGGAGAGCAAAAAAAAGGTCCTGCATGGGCAGGACCTTTTTTTATTTCCGGCTACCGTTTCTTCTTCCTTGCTTATCGCTTCTTACCTGTTTTTCATTATGGGTCACATCATCACCTTTGGTATCCTGTTCCTCTCTTTTGCGACTATCCAAATCATCCCGTACATCCGGCACCGGCCTATGACTCATCATTTGCTTATTCTGCATATTCGTCTGGTTTCTCGCATCTTTCATAGTACTCTGTTTTAATTAATAAAACGGCAAAAAATGGTGCCAGAAAATGCTGTTTGAACTATTTGTTTTCGTGGCTGTTATACATTAGTTTATTATACAATCAGGGAGGGGGTGGGGAAAATTATACCAAGACAGTACTTTTGGCTTATGAATGGGCCTGTTGCAAAAATGCTCTTTGGGGCATTAGTGATGTGTTTGTTAGGATTGGGTGGGGTGTACGCTCAAAATAAAGTTATCAAGGGTATAATAAGCGACCAGCACAGTAATGAGCCGGTACCTTTTGCTTCCGTAAAATTCAAGCGGGCCGGCACCGGAAAGCTGACCGACTCTTCCGGTTCTTTCTTTTTGTATATCGCCCCGGGCGTTAGGGATACCCTGGAGATTACCTCTGTTGGTTATGAAGACTACCTGCTCCCGGTGAGCGGTTCAGCTATAGCCGGCGATACCTTGCACGTCAACATACAGATGATCCCGGGCAAGTATAATGTAGAGGTGGTGGTGCGTAAAAAAGTAAACCGGGGCCTGCAGATGTGGAAACGCATTGTGGCCCACAAGCCGCAAAACGACAGGTACCGGTTTGATAATTTTTCTTACGAGCTGTACAATAAGCTGGAGCTGGACCTGAAAAATATTGACAAGGAAAAACTGGGTAAAAACAAGCTGCTGCAGCCCTTTGGTTTTATTCTGGACCACATCGACTCGGCCGACGGCATTACCTTTTTACCTGCCTATTTAACCGAAGCCATTTCTCAATATTATTACCAGAAAAGTCCGTTAAAACGGCGGGAAGTATTTAAGGCGGTAAAAACCATAGGCCTCAAAAACGAAAGCCTCAACAAGTTTATGGGCGGCATGGACCAGGTAGTCAACGTTTACAACAACTTTATTCCCGTTTTTGACAAGCAGTTTGTTAGTCCGATATCTGACAATGGCGATGCTTTTTACAACTATAAAGTGGCGGATACGCAGTATGTGGGAGGCCGTCGGCTTATTCATTTTTTATTTACACCCAAGCGCCGGGGCGAAAACACCTTTGAAGGCGATTGCTGGGTACACGATACCACCTTTGCCATCCAAAAAATGAGCCTGCGCCTGGGCAAGGAAGCCAATGTGAATTTTGTTGAAAAGCTCAGCCTGATACAGGAGTACCAGCTGATCAACGATAGCACCTGGTTTTTGGCCAAAGACAAGTTTGTAGCCGACATGACACCGCTGGGTAAAAACTACCTTTCCTTTATAGGACGCAAAACCACCACTTACCGCCATATTATAGTAAACGATGCTTCGGTGGAAGAGGAGC
>JAEWAC010000163.1 GCA_023391895.1 Bacteroidota bacterium | reverse complement strand
GTACACCACCGCCTCCACCATAGATACCGGAAGCCGCTGCAGGTAAGCCATCTTCATAGCCGGGGCGGAAAAAGAATACAAGAAAGCCTGAAAAGCCCACCAGCAGGTCCAGAACAGCATGTGCCGGCGCAGCCGGTAGCTTTTTTCATCAGAAAATATAAAGGGGTAGCGCTGCATACAAAAGGCTTGCTTAAAATTACAACGCCTGCCGGCAAAAATCACCAGGTGCAGGCGCCTTTGTCGCTATACACCTGTTTTTCGTCGACCAACGGAAGCCCGAAGCCAACATGCGGCAGCCACAGGCCGCCAACATATGGTTCCAGGGCATCACTCAAAGCACTTCAGTGCAGACGGCTGGCCAGCAGCCCCTTATTCTCACGCACCGCTTTTTCGTTTTTCCATGCCGTTAGGGCCTGCTGCAATACGGCATTCAACTGCTTTACGGTTTTGCGTTTATTTACGTTCAGCCGCACGCCTTCTATCTTTTCCTTGTACACCAGCACCTGATCGTTGTTGTAGAAATAAGCAATGGTGGTTTCAGGCGTTTTAACATTGCTTTCCAGCACCCAGAATCCTTCTGCGGTTGCCGGAGGCTGTTGTTGTTGTGCGCGGGCATCAATGCCGGCCGCTACCAGCAGTAAAAAGGTCATCAGCAAAAGATAAGCCAGTAAATGTTTCATACATGCAGGGTTGTAGTAATGAAGGAATAAGTGAACAGGGTAAAGCTACCGGTCAGCAGAAGGGAAAAAACAAAAAGTAGACAGGCACTTCTCCTCTGCCGCTACTCGCCGCCCTGGGCAATATCAACAGCTATCATATAGACAAAAGCGGTTGATCGACGGTAAATGGATGCTGACGATTCAGGGGTAACAAAAAAGCGCAACCAGGAGGGTTACGCTTTCAAAAAAATGGGGCGTGAACTGCTTTAGGCAAAAAGGTGATTCAGCACATAAATCAGTATCACCACACATAGCACACGAATAAAGGCTTTGATAGAATGTGGATTAAACAAGCTCGACATAGTGTTGGTTTAAAAACGGCATGCAAAATTGATTGAATGTAACCGCTGCCTTGGCGCCATTAGGTAAAAGCCGCTTTTTGATCGGTGAACAGCTTTAAATCATCGCCATTTTCCCTATGCTGACCGCGCCGGGACTAAATTCAACTACTTTTGCACTTTGTTTTGTACAGGCCACCACTGCAATCACACCACCGGACGATTTAAATACAACAACATGGAAAAAAGAAAACTAGGCAAGACCGGGTTTGAAGTGGCTCCGCTGGCCTTTGGTGGCAATGTATTTGGCTGGACGGCCGACGAAACAACTTCCTTTCAGTTACTGGATGCCTTTGTAGACGCGGGCTTTAATTTAATTGACACCGCCGATGTGTATTCGCACTGGGCGCCCGGCAATAAAGGTGGCGAATCGGAAACCATTATTGGCAAGTGGCTCAAAAAAAGCGGCAAGCGCCAGCAGGTAGTGATTGTTACCAAGGTAGGCGGCGCTATGGGGCAGGGCAAAAAAGACCTCTCCAAAAAGTATATACTAAAAGCCGCGGAAGACTCGCTGCGGCGCCTGCAGACCGATGCTATTGACCTGTACCTGTCGCACTGGGATGACCTGGACACGCCGGTGAGCGAAACCATGGAAGCCTTTGCGCAGCTGGTAAAAGAAGGCAAGGTAAAAACCATTGGTGCCTCCAACTTAAGTGCAGACCGGCTGAAGGAATCCATCGCGTTCAGCAAACAAAACGGCCTGCCCTCCTACCAGGCCCTGCAGCCGGAATACAACCTGTACAGCCGTCAGCAGTACGAGCAGGAATACGAGCCGATATGCAAAGCAGAAGGCTTGGGCGTAATGAATTATTATGCACTGGCCAGCGGCTTTTTAACCGGCAAGTACCGCTCGGAGGCCGATGCTTCCAAAAGCCCGCGGGGTGGCGGCGTGGTAAAAAAATACCTCAACGACCGCGGCTTGCGCATTTTGCAGGCGCTGGACGCTGTAGCCGGTCGCTATCAAACCACACCGGCTGCCATTGCCCTGGCCTGGCTCATAGCACGGCCTACCATTACCGCACCCATTGCCAGTGCTACCAGCGTGCCGCAACTACACGACCTGGTAAAAGCCGTCCAACTGCAGCTGGATGCCGAAGCCATACAGCAACTAACCGAAGCCAGTGCATATTGAGTCAACTCTTTCAAAAACCCATATGCCCCGGCTATGGTTTTTGAAGAAACCGCTTCCTGCCACTGCGGCGCTACCTGTTGGGCAAGTAATTTGCATTACACATCAACAGCGTACTGCCAGCAGGCAGCATTCATCATTTTGACAAAACCTATTCAGTATGAAAAAACTATTCTTGGCAGCCTCCTTTGCACTAGCCCTGACGGCCTGCAACTCTAATGGCAACAGCAATGATTCCGGCGACACGGCCAGCGGCGATAAAGTATCGGCCGTGGAAAACGTAAACGGCAACCTGCCCGATACGTCCAATACCATTAACCTGGGTGGCGATAAAGATACCACCACGGGGGGCACCGGCAACTCGCAGTAATCCATATAAACAGTATAACGGCAGTGCTATGTCGGCAACCTGTTGGCCGGTATGGCGCTGCGGGCTGCTGCCTGCTGGTTCGGCAGCTGTTTGATGAACTATTATCGTCTTTCCATCAGCAGCTGTTATCCAGCCTTCCGCTCTTGTATCCGCCGTTAAAACGGCAGCTTTCCTCCGCTATTGACCATACGCCTTACAATTTATAGATTTATAAAGCCCTCAACTCGGCACAGGCCCACAGTGTCTTTTTCAAACAATAGATGGACGTATGAAACAACTGCTTGCTCTCCTGCTTTTTTGTTGCACAGGTTTTTGGTGTCCCGCCCAACCACCCGCAAAAGTTTATATCAAAAAAGCAGACCGCTATCAGCCCGGAAAACAGAATGTGCTGGTATCGCCCAGGGGCCGGGAAGTCAGCATTACCCTGCTGCCTAAAGAAGAACAATGGATGGAAGGAGCAGCTCTGGCGGATATTGATACCCTCATGAGCAAGGCATTGCGCCGCAATGTAAACCCTTCTCTTACCCAGGAACAAAAAGACAAGATCAAAGCCAACCAGTGCCGCAACGCCCGGTTTGCCGGCCTGAGCAGAAGCAAAGTGAAAACCTGCCTGGCCTCCGGCAGCAGCTCATCTTACAACAGCCTGGACCAGTTTGTAAAAACCCTGCCCCTTGACCGGGATATGCACCCGGTAATAAGGGCACTGTCAAAACCTTATGAGCAAAGGGCCATACAGGAAAACAAAATGGTAAGCCTGAAAAATGTTTACCTCTATGCCTATGCCAGAGAAGAAGACAACGACTACCACCTCATTTTAACCAACAAAGACAAGACCCTGTTCTTTAATGCAGAAATATCAGGACTGCCCCACAGCCGGTCTGCTTCTTACTTGGCCCTTCAAAAAGTGCGTACCGCTTTTGAACGGTTTCCCGGCGGACTGCCTTGCGGTAACTATATTTTACCCGCTACACCGCTGCCCATTACCCGGTTGCGTGGCGCCTTGTTTTTTGATACAGACCATCCGGCCGGGCAAGTAGGGCCGGCAGGTGCACGCCCCTCCACTGCCTGGGAAATACACCCGATTACTCTGATCGAGTTTGATTAAGCAGGAGTGTCCAAAAAAAACTTTTAAAAGCCCATGCCTACCCAACCCATAAAAAAAGCCGGTGCAGTGATTTAGTTGTTACCACCACACAGGCTTTTGAATGTAGCACCGTTATGGTGCTACTTCTTCAAAACCCCATATGAGAAAAAGCAGCGTCCATCTTTTTTAAAAGTCCATACTTTCTTATGGAGCGGTTCCTCAACTGCCCATGATCTTTTCCCACAGCTGCGGTATGCGTTTGATCCATACCAGTTCTTTCTTTTTGGCCAGGGCATCTTCGGCCGGGTAACCAAAGTATTTTTTACCACCCTCTAGAGAAGAAGGTACGCCGCTTTGTGCATATACTTCAGCGCCTTTGCCAATGGTGAGTGTTTTGCTCACGCCTACCTGTCCCCACAGTATCACATTGTCTTCAATGGTAGTGGCACCGGCTATGCCTACCTGTGCGGCAAACAAACAGTTTTTACCCACTACGGTATCGTGTCCTATGTGCACCAGGTTGTCCATTTTGGTACCGGCACCAATCAGCGTATCGCCACTCACCCCACGGTCAATTGTACAGCCGGCACCAATCTCTACATCGTGCTCAATCACTACGCGGCCGCAGCTCAGCATCTTTTTATAATGCACCTCCCGGGTGGTTTTTTTGTTATAGTAAAAAGCATCCGACCCAATTACCGTTCCGGCCTGGATAATGACGTTATCTCCAATCACGCAGTGATCCATGATCACCACGTTGGGATAGATCATTACATTATTGCCAATGGTGACATGATGGCCAATAACCGCCCCCGGCATAATGATGGTGTTTTCACCAATCACGGCACTGTTGCTCACCGGTTGTACCGGCGGCTCAAAAGGCCGGAAGTGCTGCACGATTTGCTGGTAGGCTTCAAAGGGTTCTGCTACCAGCAGCAAGGCCTTGTGCGGCGGGAAGTCGGTCTTTTGGTTGATGATGATATAGGTTGCGGCAGAGTCAATACAGGTTTGATAATACTTAGGGTGATCCACAAACACCAGGTCACCTTCTTCTACCTTATGTATTTCGTTAATACCGGATGCAACGCCTTCCGTTTCTCCTATGATTTCGGCACCAATAAGACGGGCTATTTCAGTAATCGGTACTGGCTTTTCAAAACGCATAAAAAAGTTTTGGCAAAGATAGTTGACAGACGAAAGCGGGATGGCTATGGACTGGTGGAGGTAGCAATGAGCTGATGGCACTTAAAGCATGTTGGCGGATGGTTTTCCTCCTCTCTATAACAGTATGCCTGCAAGGAGCATCAACAAAGAAAACCACCTCTCTGCACCATCAACCCACTGCCTTCAAATGCAGTAATGATCGGCCTTTGCGGCTATGCATCATCCACTAGGCATGCACCATCATCTACCAATATCAACACGGCCTCCAAAAAAATGTGAATAAAAAATGAGATTATTTTTTTTAGTATGGAAAAAATATTTTTAATATTGTGTAAGGAAATTTTTTATTTCCTGTACTTACTAACCCATCTACATATTAGCCTCGCCAAAAGCGAGGCTTTTTGTTTGTCTTTTTTGATGGCAGCTGCCTTGAAATTGGTAGCAGAATTCGAATAACTTTACCAATACTTAAAAACATTTTCATGCTAAGATCAATGACCGGTTTTGGAAGAGCAGAACAAACCACAGGCGACAAAACCTTTTTGATCGACATTAAGTCGCTCAATGGAAAACAGTTTGACCTGCAGTTAAAGATGCCGGCTTTTTTAAAGCCTTTTGAATTTGATATCCGCAGGATCTTATCCGAAAAATTGAGTCGAGGTACGGTGGATTGTACCATCAGCCTAAAAGAAACCGGCAATGCCAAACCCATCACCATCAATACCGACCTGGCGCGGGCATATTACAAGCCCCTGGCAGAACTCTCCAACGAATTGGGTCTGGATACATCCAACCTGCTGAGCACCATCATCAAACTGCCGGAAGTAATTACACCCACCAGCGAAACCCTGACCGAAGAGGAATGGGCCCGGTTTCAGGCCATATTGCTGGAGGCTATTGATAACCTGAACGAGCACCGCCAGGAAGAAGGCAAGTCACTGAAAAAAGACCTGCAACTGCGCATCGGCAACATACTGGAGCAACAGCAAAAGGTGATAGCACTGGAGCCCCTACGCCAGCAAAAAATAAGAGAAGGCATTACCAAGCTGCTGGAAGAAAATGTAGGCAAAGAAAACTATGACGGCAACCGCCTGGAGCAGGAGCTCATCTACTACATCGAAAAAATTGACATCAGCGAAGAGCAGGTTCGTTTAAAGAACCACTGCGCGTATTTTACCACCGTACTGGAAGAGGACGATGACGCCAAGGGCAAAAAACTGTCGTTTATTTTACAGGAAATAGGACGCGAGATCAACACCACCGGTGCCAAGGCCTATGACGCCGCCATCCAAAAATGCGTGGTGCTGATGAAAGACGAACTGGAAAAAGCAAAAGAACAGGTATTGAACGTTTTATAAAAGTAGCTTTGCAGCAATGAACCGGAGATCCCATTTTAAAAATCCTATACTACAAAAATCCGTTTTTGTTTTCCTTTTTACCTTATTCCTCTTTGTTGCCTGTACGCCCATCGACCTATACGAAAGAGTGGTCACCATTCCCAAGCAGGCCTGGCAAAGCTCGTTCAGGCCTTCGTTTACTTTTCATATTTCGGATACTACAGCTCCCTACCAGTTGTTTTTAATTCTGCGGCACAACAACCAATATAATTACAACAACATCTGGATCAACCTGTACCGCAAAGGTCCGGACGGCAAGGAGTCCAAAGTGCCCTACGAGCTGCCGCTGGCCACTAACGAGCGGGGCTGGCTGGCTACCGGCATGGACGACTTGTACGAGCACCGCATACCGCTGACGCCGCCGGCCAATGATACGTTTTACTTTAACAAACCCGGCGCCTATACCTTTACCATCGAGCAGATCATGCGGGAAGACCCGCTGGAAAATATGATGAACGTAGGCCTGCGGATTGAGAAAAAAAAGTAAGCCATGGCAGACCGAAGCAAAAAAAGAATCGCCATCACCACCCTTGTATTCTGGATCCTGCTGGTATACATTGTAACGGCCCTGGTGTGGTGGTTTTTTTTGTTGCTGCAACAAACCAGCGAAATCTATACCCTGCAGAAAGAACAGGTGGTAAAAACCCATCCCGACACCACTTCCCAGGCATTTAAAAATGCCATGTTCCGCATCAACGACCAAAAGCGCCGCAACGATATCAAGTACATAGGAGAAGGCGTTATTTTTTTGTTGCTGATCATTGTAGGGGCAGTTTACATTTACCGCTCGGTGCGGCGGCAACTGAGCCTGCAGCAGCAACAGCAAAACTTTGTAATGGCCGTCACCCATGAACTGAAAACCCCCATATCCATCGCCCGCCTGAACCTGGAAACCCTGAAGCGCTACCAGCTGGATGCCCAAAAGCAGCAAAAGCTGATCGACACCAGCCTGCAGGAAACCCTTCGGCTGGACATGCTGATCAACAACATTTTGATCTCCTCCCAGCTGGATGACAAAGCCTACCATACCTCCATGGAAGAACTCAATTTCTCGGACCTGGCAAGCAGCGAGCTGCGGCAGTTCAGCAACCGTTATCCCGACCGGCCTTTGCACTCCCATATCGAGCCTGACCTGGAGTTAACCGGCGATGCCCTGCTGCTGAAGTTACTGGTGAGCAACCTGCTGGAAAACGCCAACAAATATTCCGACAAATCGCGGCCCGTAACCTGCAGCCTGCATGCGGAAAACGGCAAGGTGATCCTGCAGGTAAAAGACGAAGGCATGGGCATACCGGATGCAGAAAAAGAAAATGTGTTTCAAAAGTTTTACCGAATCGGCAATGAGCAAACCCGCACCACCAAGGGCACCGGTCTGGGGTTATACATTTGTAAAAAAATTGCCGATACCCACTATGCCACCATACAGATAACGGATCATGTACCGCAAGGCAGTAATTTTATGGTTCAATTTGTAGCTTAATCAACAACCGCCATGGATCATACAGCCAAACCCTCCATACTATTGGTAGAAGATGAAGAAAATCTGCACGAAGCCCTGAAGCTGAATCTGGAACTGGAAGGCTATTCCGTTACCTCGGCCTATGACGGCGCCGCTGCCATGCAGGCGGTGCAGAACGAGTATTTCGACCTCATTATTCTGGATGTCATGATTCCGCAGATCGATGGTTTTAATGTGACACAAAACATCCGCCTGACCAACAACGAAGTGCCCATCCTGATTCTGAGCGCCAAAAACACCAGCGCCGACCGGGTTACAGG
>JAEWAC010000127.1 GCA_023391895.1 Bacteroidota bacterium | reverse complement strand
GTTGTCAGGAGACAGGATTCGAACCTGCGACCCCCTGGTCCCAAACCAGGTGTTCTACTATAATTTTTAAATTATTTTAGAATAATTCACTTTTTATCCTGGAGAATCCGTTCTAATAACGATACCTTTTCACGTTCACTTTTCAGCAATGCATCATACAGTTCAATTATCTTTTCAATCGGATTGAATTGACAATTGATTAATGATGCATGATCATGAAAGGTATTTGAAATATTATTGAATACTGCCTCCTCATTAAAGTTCTTAATCGCCTCCGCACTTACACCCAACGCCTTTGCCACAAACTCCAGCTTTTCATCTTCCACCTGCTCGCTTTGTTCCAGCTTGCTCACCGCCTGCTGCGAAATCCCCAGCTCCTGGGCCAGGGTTTCCTGTTTCATGCCCCGCAGTTCGCGGATGCGGCTGATCTTTCTACCAATGTGCATAGCTTCTGGAATTGCTTGGGTGGACATTTCTTTAAATTTAACTTTTTAAACAATGGTACACAACCACAGGCCCGTTGTCTTTTACAACTGCCACTCACAAAAATAGCTTCATTTTGCCGCTCTTCCTATAGGTATTTATACGGATAGATGCACTTCTGCATTTTCCCAAACACTTCATAATCAGCTACTCCACGTCACATCCAAGGAGGTTCATAATGGTTTTCTAAGTAATAATTTACAACCAAAGCACCTGTATTTTACAACCCCGCTCCTGCCTCCCAGCCCTACCGCCCGCTGTATCTTAGTTGTCGTATCAAAAACAGTTGCTCATAGGAAATAAGCCCATAAACTGGGAATGACGCAAAAATAAAAACCAATTGCTTATATATATAAACTCTTAACCATATAATATTATATTATGTTACAATCATCTTGTGTGATGGACGCAGGTGCCGTACTGGAACAGATGATCGAAACAGTAAGGGAAGCCGCCAGCCCCGAAAGAATCTTCCGCCAGCATAACCTGCTGCTGATCGTGCTTTCCAGCCAGTGCACCACCTCCTTTACGGACATTAAATTACGCCTTGAAGCATCAGCCGTGGCGCACCGGTTTGACTATACCCTTTGCCTAGCCGCTGACCTGGAAAGGCAGCTTTCCCAGGGGCACCTGTTCTATTCCACCCTTTGTACCAGAGAGCACCTGGTGTATGACAGCGGTGTGTCTTCACTTCCCCTCCCCCTTAGTGAAAGAATTCAAAGGGTGAAAACCAAAGCCGTCCAGGACTTTACCGCAGGCTTTCACCGGGCAGAAGCCTTTTTGAACGGTGCCACCTTTTACCTGGCCAGCGGTGAAAACGCCCTGGCTGCCTTTATGCTCCACCAGGGGGCAGAACAAGCTATACGGGCTATCCTATTTGCGCTCACCGGCCAGGAGGTAAAGACCCATACCCTTTCAGAACTAAACCAGCACCTGAAACGCTATGGCTTGGCCCAGGAGACTTTTCTTTCCGGGAGAACGGGTGCAGACCGCCGGTTGCTGGAGCGGCTGGAAAAAGCCTATACCTGCGCCCGGTATACCCATCACTTTGAAATATCACAGGAAGACCTGTTTCAACTGCTTGCCCGCGTCAAAACCCTGATGAAGGTATTAGAGCACTGTTTTGAAGAGCTGATCAAGCGCTACGCAGGTTCTGCAGCAAGCCATTCCCTTCCCATAAATCAAACGGTATGAAAAAAGGAAAAAGAAACACTGCCCATTTTAAGACTATAGACCCGAAGAAAGCCATAGCACCGGGAAGTGACACGTCCAGGCATCGTCATAAACCTAAACCCTGTATGAAATGGCAAACCGGTGATTATGAACGCCATGCTGACTTTCGGTTTGTCCTTCCTTACCAGTTCCTGTTATTATGCAGGCTCATGGATACTACCCCAGACCAGGTACTAACCGATTTTATGGATAACCTTTCGTGCAGCAGCTGGAAACGGCAAGGGCGGGATAAGGCCAGGGAAAAGCTGATCGATTATTTTGTGGAACATGGCTATGGGCAGCACCATTATACGGCCGAAGACATCCGAGCTATATTCAGGGAGCTGGATGCCATTGGCCTTCTATGGCCAGACAGGGCTAAAAGCAAACTCATTGACCTGCATGCAAAATGGCGGGACAAATACCATACGTATTGGTTTAAGAAGTGGTTCAGAAAACCAAGAAGAAGGCTTTGATTTTAAAAAAGCTATTTTATTCCTGCAGGTCACAAATGAATGGCTGAAATAAAAACTTACATATACATAATGGATAATATCATAATATAGGTTCTATCTTAAAAATGCCCAGAGGTGCCTAGAATGACTATATACCTTTCTATTTCCATTATAAAATGCTAATGCTTTATCATCGTATAAAGGCACCGTAAAGGAGTACTTGGGAAAGCACTAATGAACTCCTACGTGTTTTCATCCCTTCAAGAGGTTAGAGAAAAAGCCAAGGAGTGACAACAAGATTACAACAGCTCACGCCTTCACTAGGCGCTGGGCTTTGTAACGCCTGCCCAATATCGCAAAATCCAAATCCCTATGCTTAAACCAAAATGAATTCTGTACTTTTAAATGCGGCGAAGTTAAGGGGAGCTTACATATAATAAAATTATATATCCTAATAACCAGAGCAATATAACACCGTTTTTCTTCCAATATAGCAATCTAAAAGTTACAGTTGTATACTAAATTGGAACCTTTATTAATCTCTCAGCCATACTTCAATGTCAGGGCTTCCTTTTTGAGTGACCTTGATTTGTTCTGGATAAAATAAAACAACATCAAAGTCACAGCTTTCCTTAGTCGAATTATATTTTATTCCATTGTATCCTAAGCTCTTTGCACAGTCCATGATAAATCTAGTTAAATAGTAATCAGGTCTCCAATTTTCCTTATTTCTATCATTTCTACCAATACTGTTATAAACTTTAAGAGAAAGTAGAAGAGTAGATGTAGAAGGTGTTAAAACATCCCATTCAAATGAAAGATCAAGAATGTTATTTACCTTTTCCAAAATCTCAAACTCCTGAACCCATACTAAATGAGATCCTTCATCTGAGAGCACTTCTTTGATTGCTGTTGGCTTTGTATTGGCCAAATAAAGGTGGCTTTGCCCAGCATGATTAAAACGCCCTTCTGTAGGTTTACCCATTGGAGGGTTCAGCATTTTATCTTTTTGTAAAACTTCTGAAGAATCAGCTTTTCTTGCTCTAAAGAAGTTTCCTATTATCTCAATAACGGGCAGCTTTTTTTCTTCAAGTTCCTTATGTATTCTTTTCGCTAGTTTATTTTTAAATGCAAGTAAGGGGTACTTTTCTATAAAGTCTTCAAACTCTTGCACTTGGCTTCCATACAAATTATAGACTTCATCCATGTGCGCATCTACTTCCTTTTCAAACTTGGTTTTTAGCCCAACGTCTATCCCAAGACTAAATCCAGTGTGTTGACAGTATGGGCAGACCAGATGTTCCATGATATTAGTCCAGTGTTCTGCTGGAATATTAAGGTCATAGAATAGATCGTCCAACTCAGTTCTTTTACCATAGATCCATACAGCTTCCCCTTCATCATAAGGCTGGCAATACAAGCAATATTCAATTTTACATTGTACTTTCTTTAAATACTTTTCTTCTTTTTTTGATAGTAGCGGTTTTTCAAATTCATTCATAGATGGCAGCTTATTAATTCTTCCGGCAATATATAAGTATGCAAGAAAATGGTTAAAAAAATAAAAAAACTGGAGCATTCATAAATTAGTAATGCTTTAAACTATAAGTGTCTCATATATAATTCATTACTCTTGACGCCCTTGTTTATTTACATAATATATTCCAATGAATATGAGGTAGCTCCTCATCATATTGGCTTTAAAACACTCTCCCAAAAGACTAAAAAAACAGCTACTAAATTATTGATATCGTGTTTCATTAACTGAGTAACAACAATAAAAAAACAACTACAACTACTATACTTCCACTAAAAATACAAGTTTAACTTGTATTTTTAAAAAGTGTAATTATCTTTGCTCTACAAAACACAAAAGTGGAATTATCATCCTATCAAAAAATAATTATAAAGCCTATTCCTGTAAAGCTAACCAGACTTGCAGATAGGCTAGGTGTTGCTCCTGAAGCTATAGCCGCCTCCCTTCGATCAGCAGGCTACCAGATATCAAGTAAGCTATACCGCGTTACCTTGAATGATGACCAGATAGAAATTATTGCCCAAGCCTATACGCATAGTATAAAAGGCTTGTTTACAAAACTTAAAAAGGTCCGCACAAAAAAGAAGGCAGACAACTGGAAGAACTTCTTTAGTCGGTTTATTACAAAAAGGGAAAGTGCTGAGGACATTTATGACGCAGAACTGGATTTAGTAAAGGTCAGAGAACTGTTTTTTACAATTGTTGAAGCAGCCCATACCCCATTATTCCGCAAAGACAGGGGCTTAAGCAGCTGCATCATTGAATTAAAAATAGTCAAAACGTTCAATGAGATTAGAAGGAAGATAATCGCCACCTTTATTAGGAATCAATTTTATATTTTTTCAATTGACGAAGAACCAGCGAGAGGCAAACACCTTGTTTGCTTCTCTTAGGTAAAAGATATAAGAGAAGCTTTAATATAACTATTTATTCATTAAAGCATTCTCATATGCAAAAGTCAAATATTGAAAATCTAAAATTAAACATACAACAAAGCAACCTACCAGCTGCGGATAAAGAGACATTAATTCAAATATTGTCGCAAAAAAAAGTCAATACTGATCTGTTTTTGAAAACGTTTTTTCGTTTCTGTGACCTGACTACTACGATTTATAAAGTTTTTGATATTGATATAGGCGACTTTTAATAAAGTATCACTTATGAATATTGGTACAGCCATAAAAACAATTAGAAAGGAAAAGCGACTAGGCCAGAAGGACTTAGCCAATAAATGCGGACTGTCTGTAAATGCATTAAGTCAAATTGAGACCAACGCCGCTTTTCCTCATAAAAATACTATTCAGAAAATAGCAGAAGCGCTGGAGGTACCCACTTCCTATCTGTTGTTTTTCTCCATTTCTGATGAGGATGTACCTGCCGAGAAGAGAGACATATTCAAAACATTAAACGCTGCTATTAAATCTATCTTAATCGATAAGCCTGATCAAAAGGAAGAGAATTAAAGTTTTCTTGCTAATCGCTTTATCAGAGAAAAAGCCTTGGCAATACTACCAAGGCTTTTTATTTAAGTGTGCTGCAGGGCCTTCATGGGAATGCCTGGCCTAAGCGTCATATGCAAATAGCTAGCAAATTTTTGCTTGGTTTTATAATCGGGGTTCCGGTGATAGACATAAGATGTTACCCTTGCCCTTAGTATCCGTAATGCCACAATATTTCCTTTTAGTTCATCGGCAAGCGCTTTCAACTCTTCTGGCGAAATCGTTCCATAATAGGAGTTGATGCTAAATGAAACCAGCTTAGCGGCAGGCGTCCCCATCTTACGGGCCACTTCTACATACAACTGCTTTAAATCCCGATTACCCATTGAGTGCATGAGTTTACTAAATACCGAAAGACATGCTTCAAAACTGGTCATCTGAACAAAACGTTCAATCCTCTTTTCTATATAAATGCCATCCTCGCTGCCGCCTGTTTCCGCGTTGATATACTCTAAAATGCCTTCTTTGGCATTTACCAGCATGTTGCTGATATAGCCAATCGTCCTAAAGCCGGTAGTGTATAACTCGCCAATCATATCCAAAAGTTGTGGCTTAGGCAACGATCCTTTTCGATTACGGATGATCTGTCCCACAATTTCAATGGAGCGAAAGGACTGCTGAAAAGGCAGGCTCATCTTTCGGTACATATCCAGATCTTCTTCTGGAATCGTACTACGGACCTTTTGCAGGTTAGCATGGCGCTGGTCTTGTATTTCCAATACACGTTTCCGTTCATCTTTTGGATTGCGATTTGCTTCCAGGATATCATTTTTAAGTTCTTCGGCAAATTCCTTTGTTGCATTATAAAAAGGATCGTTCTTTTCCATTGTAATAGGTGCTATCTTTTCCAATACCATCATGGAATTTAGAAGCGATTGTTCTATAAAAGTGATATCTTTTGAATGATGCGTAACAAATACTAAAATATTGGCATTTCGTTCCTCATAGAGTTTTTCGAATAGCTTGTTAATCATTTCTTTGCCTTCTCTGGTATGCAGCAAATCGGCAATTTTCTTTGCTGACAAGTAATAAAGGATATAGTTATACCCAAAAGAATATACACCAGCTTCCTCAATAATGATCTTAGACTTTTTTAGCGTTCGCAGTAACACATCGTAAGACGGACAAATGAAGTTGGCTTCATAGCCCTGGTAGAAAGTAAGCATTTCTGAGGTTCTGATAGTATCGGTCTCTTTATCAATATAATGGTACGCCAACTCTGTTAAAATATTAAAGTACGTATCAATATCCTCATTAGCGACTCCGGCTTTATGCAAAGAGTAATGTATCAGAGTTTGGTAACAGTAGCCAAATGATGTCTCGTTCTGTTTTAGTGGTTTGTATTCCAACGCTTGCAGGATAGAAAGGATAAAAACAGGATACGATGGAATCAGCTTGTCACCTAAAATGGCCTGCACATTGTCAAAGGAAGTTTTTACCCCATCGATGAACTTTTGTTCATTGATGGTATAAGGATCTTCTTTCAAGAGTTGGTACCGTTCGATCAGATCATTGCGTTTTTTGTAACCAAGCGGCTTTATACTATAGTACGTCACATCATGAAATTCAGCTTTCATGGAAGGAACAATACTATTAGCGGCATCCAACACAACGATTACTTTACCAAACTTTAGACTTGCTTCATCGAAAATAGCGCGAGTGGTAGTGGGGTTAAACTTACAATCTTGGTAATCATCAATGAGTAAAACCTTTTTACTGGGGCCAAGCTGTTGGTAAAGTTCATAGTCATAATCCCTACCCATATACTGCGTCTTAAAAGCCTTTCGCACGATTTTATCCAGGTTCGGCTCTTTAAAATCCCGGCCCGCTAATAAAACAGGATAACAATCATTTTCAAGATAATCCAGATAGAGCATGGAGAGAAGACTAGTTTTGCCAATTTGGCTATCACCATCAATCACACAATTTTTAGTACCAGGCTCTAAAAGGCGATGGGAACCTACATAGCTTTCAAAAGTATCCATCTCATTATTAGCGGCCTCCAAGTCAGGGTAAACAAATATGTCAGAGAGCTTAACGGCTTTATTGTTATCAATAGTTAAGGGTATGCGGATCTTCTCCAGCTCTTGTATATATTCCTCTTTGACCTTGAAAGGCTTTTGTACTTCCCGATCCAAGTCTATTTCTTTGTTTAGGGTATTGGAATAAATGCCATCTTTCCACTGGTATTTACGCAATTCCCCCCTATTAGAAACAATATCTAGGATTACGGTTTGAAATCCTGATAGCGATTTCTTTTTATCATCATTAAACAACTCACCTGACAGCAAGTTAATAGTCTCTCCGGATGATTTATTCTCGGAAGTATAGAAAGCATGTTCATGCTCATGACCAAAGAAATGGGTGGAGGCAATTTGCTCAGTAAACCTTTCAAATTCCTTTTTGTTGTTTTCGTTGGTATTGGGATTAAACCAATTGTAGGGATGGTGCCATACACCAATATTTATTCCCTTTACCAGTGGCACTTTCTTTCCATATCGGGCAACCGGAAAAAATAGTCCACCAACTTTTTCTTCAATTTGAGACATCCAAGCCGTATTTATGCAGTGAAAGGCAATGCTTCGGCTACCCACCACATCCTTTACCTGATACATCAGCTTATCTTCCGGCAATGGATTATAAAGGCCGTAAAACTCCCAAAAGTTCTTCTGTACACCTAGGCAGACATCACTAACACTGTTATCTGTGCCTAAGGATTGGTAACTAATAGTATTAATGACATTGCGCCGCAGCTGGCTATCATGTTGGAAGTTACAATCATGGTTACCCGGAACGAAAATGTATCTGATTTGTAGGGTTTTACACTCTCCGCACAACAGTTGCTTCACTACACTAAGAAACTTATGGGCTTTATCATATTCTTCCTTCTTACCCATGTTAGCCACATCACCGCTAATAATAAAATAAAGGCGCTCTAGTCCGCGATATTCTTTGATCAAGGCTTGGCAAAAGGGATGGATTCTTTCTTGCAGGTCAGTTTTTTCTGTAAAATGGATATCGGTTAGGTGTAAGATGCCAATTTTCATAAATAATATTTAAGCAGTTTAGGATGTAGTGGCCCCCTCTTAAAAGCCTTGGTAACTATTTTAAGCAAGCACATATAAATATAAAGAAAGGGTAAATCAGCAAAAAGAAAATTTGTCTTCAATTAGTCCTTCTTAGTTACGGATTATCCATTCCATCGCTAAACTTTTACATCTTAAATCTAGACCATACATTGACAGTGAGCTATAAAATTGGATGAACTAGCCCATTTCATCGTTAAAAATGAGCTAAGTCCTATTTACCAACCGATCTATGCTTCCTGACCAATCTTTTTGACATTGTAACTATATTGTCAAAAATCTTCGACACTATTTTCCTATTGGTTAGTATTGCTTAAAGATTTTTCTATCATTATACACACTCATCCAAAACAAAGCTCTATTACAAGCTACTAACATCTTGTAAAGCAGCCTATAAGGGCTTCCACTTCCCTTTTTAGATTGCCTTTCAAAATAGGAATATCACTTAAAGCTATAATAGAAAAGACTTATCAAAACCTGTCCTTTTTCTATTCAGCCAGCCTTGCTAAGTTGCGCCACACTTTCGTGTCCCTTCACCTGTCAGGCGGCTTATTTAAGCTTTCACTACAATGGAAATAAACCCTGTCTCTTCGCTTCCAGATAGCTTGAAGTAGGTTCGCCGGTTCTGCCGACCACATGGAAAAATGAAAATAATGGAATACAAAAGATAAAGGATAAGAGGTTTGATTGAGTGGCTATAAAAAAATTCACAAAAATGGAAAAAGCTTTCAAAAAAAGAGTTGTCTGTTATGTTTTTGTAAACGATCCTTCCTAAAACAGGAAAATGAAACAAAAAGGAAAAAAATAGCTGCCAACCGGCTTTTGTTAAAACCAAGACTATTTATATTAAAACAAGGAGAAATATGCAAACCCAAAGCAACAACGACAGGAAACCAGAACGCTTTTCTTATGACTATCGAAAACTAAAGTTTGCCGGATCTGAAAAGCACGGGCTGGCAGTGCATATTATTAATTGGGTCTCTATCCTGATACTGACAGCTATTATCTGCTGGTTCCTAAAAGGATTTGTAGTACCTATGCTGGCCAGCGCTGCCGGTGGTGCATTACTTTCCAACTTGGGTAAACTCTTTAAAATCTGGAAGGGAGGTCGCTCGCCATGATAACAGCAGCTGACAGCTTTTAAACTTATATTGCAGTTACAAAAAACAGTACAATACCAAAACGCACCTATATGTTACAAGCATCACCAACCAAAGGAGGCACAGGAATAGCCATAATGGGAGACTATGCAGATCTGGTGGTACGTAATAAGGTTGTTCACTCGATGGCCACCGGCCTTCAAAAAGAAAATGAAAACCAGAATAGTAGGTTTCAACTGCTCATGAACTTTGCGCATGAAATTAGAAAGGCCTACCAGGAACAGCGGCTAAAGGAAAAGGTAGAGTATTTGGATGGGAAAAGCTATGATTACTATCGGTTTCAACTAGTCTGGACGGATGTACTGATATTCAGCAATGTACTAAGAGAGCGTGCCGGTTATGTACCGTCAGATAAACTGGAGCAAAGCATGCTTTTTATGCTGGAACATGTAATAGAAGCTGCCGCTATGGAATATGATGCCACAGGTGGCCAACGAATAAAAGAATTTATAGGTAGGGGTATGCTGCTGGATAAATATGCTTTCTTGCTTTACCAAGCCCTCCATATTCATTTTGTGACACAGAAAAGAGGCATCACCCGGTTTAGAAATATACCCGCTTACATCAGGTCCTACTTTAACTATGGATCAGCCAGAAATGAAGTTGTTGCTTCATTTGAATTATCAGCTGCAGGACAAAACTGCAAGGCCGTAGATCTGGAGCATACCCACTTTCCGGACATAAAATGGTGATTAAAAGAGAGGTACATTTTCCCTTGACAGGGAAAATGTACCCAGTAATTTAAGACTTCAGCGACAAATCAGGAACGCGGAATATGGGATGTGTGAGCGGACAGTTTCTAAAAATCACCAAATAACCACCAGTATAGCGTTCTACTTCTCTGGTCTATCGAGTATTCTTTATTGGACTATTGCGGAAGTCATATTTACCCGTGAAATATCAAAATCCATCAAAAGGTTTTTATATTATACGAATTGAACTAAAATAATTCAAGGCAAAGCAATCCTGGATAAAATTTGATGGGGATTGTTTTACCTTACGTCGATTTGTATTTTTATGATAAGGTATGTTTTGTAAGTAAAAGTGCAGTGTATGGAAAGTATCAATATAATGAACCAGACTACTCTTTCATCTGCCCAGTATGCCCCTCGAGCAAGACCTGCCAGGACGCAACTTCAACATCCTACACAATAACTCAAGCACTATAAAACCTTTAACCTGATTATTCAGCACCTTCATTTTATAAACCAGAAACTGTGAGATATGAATACAGAAAAGAGAAGATCCGATATGCAGCCGCCGCGCTATTACCGTGACCAGCTCATTACGATAAATGACCTGGAGGGTTTCAAAAACGAGTTGTTTTCCGAACTGAAGAAAATGCTGAGGACCATAACTGTACAACCCGAGAAACGCTGGCTAAAATCCGCAGAAGTAAGGAAACTATTAAGTATTTCACCGGGCACATTGCAGACCATGCGGATCAACGGCACACTGCCTTATACCAAGGTAGGTGGTGTGATCTATTATGACCACGAAGAAATTGAGAAAATGCTCATCAATAGGAAAGCTAATAACACCTAGACATAGCCTCTTTCCGAGTAGAAAAAGTCACCCACTTTTTTACCACTGCCGAACAAAGCAGCAGGAAATACAATGCCCTCCGCGCCCTATATTAAGCGCATATGTTCTGATTAAGTAATCAGGCCAAGAAAACTTTTCTGACATATTCTACTTTAATAAAAAGCCTGCACTAGGCACCTGTTAAACTGGATTTATCATTCTTACCGTCAGCCACATAAAGAAAACCAAAACGATCAGCACAACCACCCATTTCATGACCGTATTGACCAGCAGGGGGAAATGCTCCATGCGAAAATTAGGTGGCATCAGTGAAAAATGCTTATGCATCTGGCGCACCGCGGGATTCATGATCATTAACTTCTGCAAAGTCTCGAAATTTTCTCCCATAAAATCTTTCAATAAAGCCAGCTGATCTTCCGATAAAGTACAGGACGGCCCCTCGTGTTTTGCCAGCTTTTGATGGATAGTTGCGATTGTATTTTCCTGTTCCTTCATACCCTTTTGCAGCTGGCCCAGTTGTGCTTTCTGGCCCCGCAGCTCCTGGAGTATTTCATGCAGCACGGTTTCCATCACCTCTTGTTCCATATCTCTCCATTTTTAATTTACAAATAATGGTTTCTATTCCTCATAAACGTTGTGAACGTTTTTTCTTTTTCTTTTTCAGCAGTTCAGGGTTTAAAGTATCAGGCTGCTGCTCCGAAGCAAGGAGCAAATCCAGGCTTCGGCCCAAAATGTTTCCAGTCTGTTTTTCCTGAATTGAAACCAGCTTTTGCACTTCAGAAACTTTTGTATTTTGCAGCTCCCTGCCAGCTCCTCTTTCTTGCGTTGCAACCATGGCCTGAGGGAGATTGTTAGACTTTTGATAGGCATTTCCATGTTGCAAGATTTGCTCAATTCGTTTTAGCGAATATCCCAGCTCACTACCCTTCACTTTTACCCCTTTATCATCCAAAAATGAAATACCCCTGCCTTTAATAACCTGGTAGCCTAAAGCCTTTATCCTTTCTTCAAACTGGGTGTAAGTCTTACTAGCGGAAAGACTTTGCCGGATATATTCCCTGAGCTTTTCTTTCCGGGCATCGAGCCTTGGCAACTGCCGCTGTTCTCTGGACAAATAACGCCTTGGTGAAAGCACCTGCTTTAGTCCATACTTAATCTCCATCTTGCGGCAGAAAAGGGCCATCTTTTTATAGCTGTTGCTGTCTGATACAGTCCTGCCGTCCAGACCGATCCGGTTGGCGACAATATGTAAATGCTGATGATCCGTATCCCAATGCAGGACGGCTACATACTGGTTATTCTGAAAGCCCAGGTCCGCTGCACAGGTCCCAACCATCTCCATTAACTGATCCTTACCCAATTGCTCACCAGGCGCCAGGCTGAGGGTTATATGAAAGACTGGCTTGGCAACCTTCTGATTGAGCATGCGTACTTCGTCAAACTGCTGGATCAACTCCTTATCTCTGCCAAAGCATTTATTATAAAGGAGCACTTCGGCGCGGTCTTTTACTACCGCCTGCTCCCCCTTTTGCTGTTTGTCATGCAGGCAATACAACAGGCACCCACGGAAGGATTTTCCGATCATGATTTTTCCGATCATTTGAGGTAGTTTTTAATGTCATTGGCGAGCTGTTTAAACAGCCCGGAGAAGTACTGCAGTTCCGCCCGCTCCAGGGCATTCAATTCGTCTATGCTATTGCGTTTTTTGGCGATCTGGTTCAGGTTGGCAGCCATATGATTTAAGGTTGCTGTAAAGGCTAAAACCTCCTTTGGCAGCACCTTCTGACGCCTGTCAATTTTTCCGTTCAATCCCAGAGCCCGCAGGTATTCAGAAACCGAAAGCAGTACCGATCTGGCCTTAGCCTCGATCACCTTTCGTTCCATAAGGGTACACTTTACAGCCAGCAGCTGGTCCCGCTTGATCGCCTTTCTGGGCCTGCCACCTTTATGGGGTGCCCCTTTCTTATTTACTTTTTCCGCTTCCATCGCCATTCCTTTTCACTTCTATCACTGCGTCGGCTTTCCCATTTTTCTTTTCACCAGCCTCTCCGAATGCGCAAGCATGAGTAGCGGGCAGGCGGCGCAGCACCAGTTTTGGGTTACCCAAAACATAGCTGGCTACCCTAAAGCCTAAAGATGCATTCCCTTTCGCAGGCTTTCTTTCAATCGGGGTTTCTGATAATGTATTAAAAATTCATTGAGATCTTTATAGCCTTTATAGAGGTTGCTGTGGTCTTTATACTTATTGGACCAGCTACAGGCAAGCTGCATGGCTTTAAGACCCGATGCATCATGGTCTAGGTACAGCCTTACAGATGGATAATCTTCCATAATTGGGCGGCTCTTTTGAAGGAACGCCAGCGAGTTTAAAACAAGAAAACTGGTATGCCCTTCTGTCAGTTGCATACGAACATTCAGTGTTGGATTTCGCTCCGGGCAGCGATAAGAGAGAAAGGAAAAATTGCCTTCAAAGACAGCCACCTGTCGCGCGGCGGGGTATTCAATCAGCGTTACATCTTTTGGTGAACTGCTGCCTTTAAAATGTTCACTCCGCAGCTCGAAGCCACCGCTGTTGTTCCGGAATCCAAGGGCTTTAAACGCCTTTCCATGCAGGGTAAATCCAACCTCGCTGAGGTACTGTTTGGCAACTGCCGCATCAATATTTCGCCTGCTTAAATACTCCAGAAAACGGGTACTTTCAATGGGATTTACGGCTGTTACCAGCGGCTTTTCATCCTCACTTAAAGGTGCTGTTGAAGAAGGAGAAAGAGGCGGGTGAAAAGAAAAATTAGGATCCTTTTCTTCTGCCAGGTTTTGCAGGGAATCACTGGCCGAACAGCCATAAAACAGAATGCGGTTAGTAATTTTAACAATGAGAAAGCCCATGCCCGAAGTATTAAGATTATACAGCTTTGTCCTGTGCGTTAAATCTTTGCTTTAAAGCTTTCATATCATTACTCACTTTTATATCCAAGATTTTTGCATAGTGTTGTGTTTGCTTTAACGAGGAATGGCCCAACATCTTGGAGACAGATTCAATGGGCACCCCATTACTAAGCGTCACAGTGGTCGCAAAGGTATGGCGTGCAATATGGAAAGTTAGAGGTTTATCAATATCACATACGGCGGCTATTTCTTTCAAGTAATCATTCATCTTCTGATTACTCGGAACTGGCAACGGCAATCCCTTATTTAAACACAAGGGATTGCCTTCATATTTTTTTATTAATTCAATTGCGGTTGGTAGTAAAGGAATTGCTGACCTCATATCGGTTTTCTGCCTGTGGGTAAAGATCCATAATTCACCATCTATACCTTTTCTAATCTGATCCATCCTTAACTTTTTAACATCAGCATAGGCCAAACCCGTAAAACAGCAGAAAAGAAAGACATCCCGCACCTGCGTTAAACGCTCAGAAGCAAATTGCTTCTCTGCGATCTTTTGAATTTCCTCCTCGGATAAGAAAACACGATCAATCTTTTTAAGCCGGCCCTTGTAATTAGCAAAAGGGTCTGCGATGATCCATCCGTTGGAAAGACAGATGCGAATGATCTTACCAAAATTCTTAATGTACTTGACCGCCGAATTATTGGCACACTTTCGAACACTCCTTAGATAAAAATCATATTCACTTATAAAGGAATGATCGATCTTCTGGATGTCAATGTCACTGAGGCCATACCTATACTCAAGAAAGGATTGGGTGTGCCTTAAGGATATTTCATAACGCTCAAAAGTTCCTGGGGAAAACTCTTTACCGATGAGGGCTTTCATTTTTTGATTATGGTCCCTGAATATATCCAGTAGCATGTGAATACAATTGTCTTTTCCTGTTAACTTGTGCTTGATTGCCTCCGCAGTGATCGGCTCCCCTTTCTCAAACAAGCTTCTGTGAGCTTCATAAACCTTAGATTGAAGGTTATCGAGAAAGGCATTAAAAGCTCGGATATCCTCTTTTGTACCACTTGCCCGTCCGGTTTTACGATTCCATCTCGCCGGTTCAACTGCTCTTCCGGTAGTCATTTCGGAACGGTTGCCTTCAACCGTAATCCTCAAGTAAATTGGCGCAGGGCCGCATTTGTAATTCCGGGGCTTTTTCAGGTAGAAAAGCATGCTAAAATTGGTCTTCATGACATCATCATTAAAGGTTAAACAATATTAGCATTGCAGTGTGGGCCAAACAAGATGTTCATCGCTTGAACATGTTGACAATCATATTGTTGCACTAAAACCGGTGAGTAAAAAGACCAGGAGCAGTTTACGCACCGAATAACTCACCTATTTTTTGGTAATCAATGAACATTTTGATATGCTCCAAACACAAAAAAAGCCTTCAAACATAGCATTTGAAGGCTTTTAGCGCAATTTGATATTAATCTTAGCGGAGAGGGCGGGATTCGAACCCGCGATATCCTTTAGAGATATACACACTTTCCAGGCGTGCCTCTTCAACCACTCGAGCACCTCTCCGGGAAGGGCTGCAAAAATAAGCTTTGTTAGCTTAGCTTGAATATTTTCCTGGCATTTTCTGTAGTAATATTTGCAATTTCTTCCACAGGCCGGCCGGTGACCTCCGCAATCTTCTGTGCAATGAACTGCAAATAGCTGCTTTCGTTTCTTTTGCCCCGGAAGGGTACCGGTGCCAAATAAGGCGCATCAGTCTCCAGCACCAGGCGTTCAATGCCTATGGCGGCTACTACTTTATCCAGCCCCGCATTTTTATAAGTTACTACTCCACCGATGCCCAGTAAAAAACCAAGGTCGGTAATTTGACGCGCCTGCGCCTCCGTACCTGAAAAACAATGAAAGATGCCGGTTATACCCCGGTACTTTTTTACCACGGCTATACATTCATCCATGGCGTTGCGGGAGTGTATCACAATGGGCAGGTTTTGCTCCAGGGCCCACTGTATCTGGGTTTCAAAAGCCTGGTATTGCTGTTGCACAAAAGTGGTGTCCCAGTAAAAATCCAGTCCTATTTCGCCAATGGCCACAAACTTTCTTTGCCGGATATAGTCTTCCACTAACTTCAGCTCTGTTTTATAGTTTTCCCCCACAGAGCAGGGATGCAGTCCCATCATAGCCGGGCAGTGTGCAAAAGCCTCCTCTACGGCCAGCATTTGCTGGTGGGTAGCGGCATCTATTGCGGGCATCACAATGGTATCCACCCCCGCATCCTTTGCCTTTTGCAGCATGGTTGACCGGTCAGCATCAAAGTCCGAGAGGTAGATGTGGGCATGGGTATCGATCAGTCGCATAAGTAAAAAATTGGCGACAAAGCTGGTAAAATTATTTTTAAGAATCCTTTAAACTTGAACCCAATAACCCCGACAAGGACAGCGACCAACACCCCTCAGAAAGCCCTACCAGACTGATTCCTATTCACTTAGCCGCACCCAATTCGCTGAAACCGGCGTCAAATGGGCTTTTCAGGCCAATCGTTAAAAATATTTTTTATAAATAAAATGAAGAAAATGCGCGCTGTATTGGAAAAAAACCTATAATTTTATATCAGTTTTCATAGGGTACGGATTAAAAACGGGCTGAGATTTCTATCTCGGCCCTAATTTTTTTATAACCACTCAGTCAATCCGGCTAAAACGGTGCCCTCTACGGCTCAGTTCTTCCAGCACTTTGGGCAGTGCATATTTTAAATTAGGGGCTGCTTTTTCACTGTCATGAAACACAATCACTGAGCCTGCACTTACATGCCGCAATACGTTTTGTAAGCACTGTTCTGGCGAAAAAGTGGTATCAAAGTCTGTGCTCAGCACATCCCACATAATGATTTTGGCATCGGTCCTTTGCAACACCTCCTTCACCGCCACCGCCTGCTGCTTTCTGATCCGGCCATAGGGTGGCCGAAACAGGTGCGAGTTTATATATTGGGC